>DATAHD010000429.1:0-27048 GCA_036263395.1 Rhizomicrobium sp.
GAAGTCGAGGTCGGCGCGCACGCCGACATAATAGAAGCGGCCGAGCGGTCCGACCGGGTAGCCGTTCTGGCCATATGACGGCTTCTGGTAGAACACGTTGTTCACGCCGACATACGCCTGATACTGCTCATCGAAGGTGTAGGACACCTGCGCGTCGTGGACGAAACGCGGCGCGGTGTAGAGGCGGCCAGCCTCGACATAGTCTGGCTGATCGGCCGCCGTCTGGCGCGAGGTGATGAGCACGCCGTTGTACCAATCGACGTTCCAGTCGACCGACCACGGATCGAGCGTCCACACGATGTCGAGGTTCGCCTGCCAGCGCGGCGCGGGCGTGCCGTCTTCGCCGCCGAACTCTTCATTGGCGTGTTCTTCGATCGCTTCGTTGGCGATGGGGCGGCGGGTGAGTGTGTTGAGGTACGAGCCGATGAGGTGGAAATCGAACGCGCCGTAGTTGGTCTCGAACCAGTCGGTCGTGTCCTTGTGCCAGTTGGCCGTGAACTCGACACCGGAGGTGCCGAAGTTCGCGACGTTGATCGTCTTCGAATCGACATTCGTGACGGCGCCCGGAACGAAACCGGCGCTGGTGCGCGTGACCTGGGCGCAGAACGGGTTGGCGATCGTGGAAAGGTCGACGCATTCCTGCGAGATTATCTGGGACGACAGGGCTTCGATCGCATTGGTGAGATTCACGCGATACCAGTCGGCGGTGAAGGTGACGCCGGTATCCGGCGGCGTGATGACGACACCGGCCGTGATCGTGCGCGCGGTTTCCGGTGTCAGCGCGGAATTGCTGCTGATGCTGACCTGCGTCGTCGCACCGGTGCCAAGGTTTGGCGGCTTGGCGATGTTGTAGGGCAGGCCGAGCGCCTGGAAGAGCGCCTTGCAGTTGGCGGGGCGGAACGACGTCCCGCTGTTGATCTGGGTGCGGTCGCACGGATCGTTCAGGCTTTCGAACAGCGTCTGCGTCGGGGCGAACAGTTCCCCGATGTTCGGAGCGCGCACGGCGACAGCATCCGTCGCACGGAACTTGAGGCCTTCGAACGGCGATAGGACCGCGTCGAGCTTCCAGCTCGTGCTGTCGCCTGCTGTCGAGTAGTGCGACTGACGCACAGCGGCGTCGATCGTCAGCTCGTTGACGAAGCCTTCCTTGATAATCGGCAGCGATGCTTCGCCGAAGACCTCGCCTACTGTGAACTGACCCGACACCGGGCCATAGCCGCTGATCCAGGCGTCGTTGCCCTGCTCTATCGCGTCGGGCGTCGACTGGCTGGATTCCTTACGCCACTCGCCGCCGAGCACGACGCTGAGCGGGGCCGCCATGCCCATGTCCTGGAACGCGGGGATGTCGGCACTGACGAAGCCGGTGACGACGTTCTGCATGATGGTGCCGAGCGTGTGGGTCGGCTGCGTCATGAAGGCGATCGAGGCGCGGTTGTCGAAGTTCGGATCGAACGGATTGAACGGCATGCAGCCAGAGCTCGGCCCGGGCGTGAAGGTGCGGCCGAAATCGGCCGGGCCGATGGACGAGGTGTCGCTGAAGACGGGACCGAAGATGGTGCTGCCGTAGAGATTGTCGACATAAGACAAATCCTGCGGGACCGCTGCCGGGTTGAGGTTCGAACGGCAAGTGGGTTTTCCGGTGCCGGGATCGGTCACCGCATCGAGCGCCGCGAAGAAGCGGTCGGTGATGCGGTTGTTGACCTGGATGTCGTCGACGTTGGTCTGACCGTAAACGTAGGTTACGTCGTATCGGAACTTGTCGAGGAAGCTGGGGTTCGGGATATCGCCCTGCACATCCAGCACGCCGCGATAGGTCTGCCGTTTCACGCGCTCGATGCCGCGAAGCTGGAGGTAGTCCTCCGACAGCATCGCGTAACCGCCGCCGTTCTTGTTCATCTTGTTCACGACGTTCAGGGGAAGGAACGGATTGTCAGAGGCGATCATCGCGAAGTCGTCGAATGGCGCGGTTTCGAGCGACGAGGAATCGACGTTGGCGTATTTGAATTCGCCGCTGATTTTGAAATGGTCCGAGAAATCGTAGTGCGCGTTGGCCTGCGCGATGTTGCGGCGCTCAAGCGGCTGGAAGTCGCCCTGCAGATCTTCGGCGTACGGCATGCCCGATGAGCCGAGCGCCGACGAGTCGCCGATCTTGCGGTTGCCCTTAATGTACGTGGCGCCGCTGCCGACGAAATTCGGCTTGAAATCGAAGTTCGTGTCGATCGCACCGGTGGGAGCGGAATAGATGAACTGGACGTCGGTCGAGAAGATGTTGTCCGGGACGTTGGGATCGTCCGTCAGATCGTTCGGGTTGGGAACGAGAAACGCCTCGCCGCCGACGCGGGTGAACCTGCGCTGCGTGAAGAAGAGATGGCCCTGATAGCCGTTCTCATAGGTCAGTGTGAGGTTGCCCTTTCCGTCATCGAAGTTGTGGCCGGCGGAGATGGCGCTGAGTGTGGATGGTGCGCCGCCGCTGTGCGATGTGCCGCCTTGCACGGAGAAATGCACGCCTTCGAGATCGTGCTTCATGATGAAGTTCACAACGCCCGAGACACCGTCCGCGCCATAGATTGCCGATGCACCACCGGTCGCGACATCGACACGGTCGATCAGCGTGATCGGAATCGACGCGGTATCAACGGCGGCACTGCCGGTCGATTCACTGACGGAGCGATGGCCGTCGATCAAGGTCAGGGTGCGGATGTAGCCGAGGTTGCGCAGGTTCAGCAGGTCGAGGCCGGCGAGCGATGAGGCGTCGGACGCAGCGGGCGTGTTGTAGCCGGAGGTTTCGAAATTGCCGAACGAACCACCGAGCGCCGGGACACGCTTCAGGAAGTCCGTGAGCGCCGTGGCGCCGGAATGCTGCAGATCGGCAGAGCCGAGGCTGACGACCGGGTTGGGTGCGTCCGCTTCGGGACGCGGGATGCGCGTACCGGTGACCACCACGGTTTCAACCGCACCGGAAGTGTCATCCGCCGCGGCCGGTACAAGGCCGACGGCAATGAAGGCCGCACCCGACAGCAGCAGCGTGCGCAAAAGAGATGTCTGGTGTTTTGCCATATTGGCCCCCCAAGGCTCCGCGGCATCGGCACGGCGCGGTAAGCAAGCGTACTAGGTGCAACGGCAAGCTGCATTCACATAAACGCGAAAAGTTTTTCACGCGCGACACGTTTCGCGTCGTTTACACCGGCCACACGAAAACCGCTGCCGAAAACGCAAAAGAAAAAGGCGGGCGATCGCTCGCCCGCCTTCGTCTTGTTCAAGCCGATGCGGCTTAGAACTTGTCCCAGTCCACGTCGATGTTGGCACCGACGTAGAAGGTCCGGCCAATCGGATCCACCGGGTAGCCCGTCGCTCCGATCGCGGGCTTTTGGTAGAAAAGGTTGTTGATGCCGGCGTAGACCTGCCACATGTCGGACGCCTGATATCCGACCTGGATGTTGTTCATGAAGCGGGCCGGATACTTGATGTACTTCGGATCGACCGTGTCCGGCTGCGACGCCAGCGTCTGCAGATCGTAGCGATAGGTCTTCGCCCACCAGTCGATGTTGTAGTCGAGCGTCCACTTGTCGATCGACCACACCACGTCCAAGGACCCCTGCCATTTCGGGCCGATGTAGCCGGTGTTGTCCACCCGCGCCTCGCCAGGCGTCGGAACGTTGCCCAGCGTATCGAGGTGGCCACCGACCAAGTGGAAGTTGAAGGCGCCGAAGCCGCCATCGTCCATGAAATCAGCGGTGTCGAAGTGGTAGGTCGCGGTGAAGTCCTGACCCTGCGTGTCGTATTCGGCGAGGTTGATCTCCTTCGCTTCAATCGACGACAGGCGTCCGGCGTTGCCGGCATTGCGGTGTGTCAGTATGCAGAACTCGTTCGCGATGGTCGACAGGTCGACGCACTCATCCGCGATATCGCCGGCATCCGGTGCCGCGATCGCGTTGGCGATCTTCACACGGTACCAATCGACCGAGATGCTGAGGTTCTCGATGAAGCCCGTCGGTGTGATGACGGTACCGAAAGTGAGCGTGCGCGCCGCTTCGGTCTTCAGCAACGGGTTGCCCGACACCGGGGTGAGGATCGTCGCCCCGGTGTTCAGGTCTGCTGTTCCACCCGGGGTCGTATCGTTCGGATCGTAAGGCAGACCGAGAGCATTGAAGATTGCGATACAGTTCGCCGGGCGGAACGAAGTGCCGCTGTGGACGAAGTGGTAGTCGCACGGATCGCTGACGCCCTGGAACAACGTCTGGGTCGGCGCGAACAGTTCGCCGATGTTCGGCGCGCGAACCGCGTAGGCATACGTGCCGCGGAAGCGGATCTGATCGAACGGCGCCCACACGCCGCCGTACTTCCACGTCGTGGTGTCGCCGGCCGTGCTGTAGGACGAATGACGGACGGCGCCGGTGACCGTGATTTCCTTGGCGAACGGCTTGTCAGAGACCACAAGCTGCGAGATTTCGCCGAAGACTTCCTTCACGTCGAAGGAACCGAGGACGTCCTGCGGGCCTGGGTCGAACGTGGCGCCCGGATGCTGCGCCAGCGGATCGCCGAACGAGTCGCTCTGCTCCTTGCGGTACTCACCGCCCACCGCGATGCCGAGCGGGCCGGCAAAGATGGACTCGAACAGTGGGAGCTGGCCGGTGAGTGCGCCGGTCACGACGTTCTGGGTGATCGTCGCACGCGTGTGCGTGTTCTTCGTGATCCAGGCGAGCGACGCCGCGTTGTTGTAGTTCGGATCGAATGGATTGAACGGCACGCAGCCCGAGCCTGGACCGGGGGTGAACGTAAGCGGGTATTCAGCCGGATCGAACAGGCTGGTATCCGAGAAGGCCGGATAGCCTGTTGCGAACCTGCTTCCAATATCCGGCGGCAACTTCGACGGATCAAGGTTTGAACGACAGGTTGGCTTGCCGGTGCCAGGGTCGATGACAGAGTCCATCGCGGCGAAGAAGCGATCCTCGACGCGATTGTTGACGTCCTGATCGTCGACCTTCGTCTGGCCCCAGACATACGACACATCGTAGTGGAGGTTCTTGATGAAGCTGTCGTCGCTCGAGGTCAGATCACCGGAAGCGTCCAGGACTGCCCGGTAGGTATCGCGAATGGTCTTCTCTTCGCGCGTCAGCTGCAGGTAGTCCTCACCCAATACGCCCCACGCCTCGGTTGGACGATTTGGCAGTTTGCCGATGCTCTTGACGTTGGCCGCAATTCTCGCCGCGACATTCGCGGGAAGAAAAGCATTGTCCGCGAAAATTGCCGTGAAGTCGTCGAAGGGTGGGGTTGAATAGGCGTCCGTGTAGACGTGCGCCCACTTGAACTCACCGGTGACCTTCAACTTGTCGGAAAAGTCGTAACGCGCACCGACCTGGGCGACGTTGCGCGTTTCCTGCGGCAGGAAATCGCCATGCAGGTCGGTGGCGTATGGCATGCCGCTGCCGCCGATGGCATCAAAAGCGTCGTATTCTATTCCGTGAATATAAGGTTGGCCGTCGCCGGTGAAGTCCGGCCCGAATCCGGGCTTCTTCCCGTGCTTGAAGGTGTTGACGTCAATCGCGCCTGACGGGGCCGACCAGATGTAGGTCGCGTTGTTCACCGGGATGAAGTCGGGAAGATTGGGATCGTCCGACGGATCGGCGGGATTCGGCACGAAGGCGTACCAGCCACCGACGCGGCTGAACTTGCGTTGTTTGTAGTTCAACCGATCTGAATAGGCGTATTCATCGGTGATCGTGACATTGCCTTTGTCGTCGTCGAAATTCCAACCGGCAGAGACAGCGAGCAGCGCGTTGTCGCCGCCGCCGTCCTGCGAAACACCGCCCTGAACGCGGGCGTGCAGGCCTTCGAGGTCATGCTTCATGATGAAGTTGACGACGCCGGACACAGCGTCCGCGCCGTAGATGGCGGAGGAGCCGCCGGTTTCGACATCGACACGGTCGATCAGGGTGATCGGGATCGTGTCGGTATCCACCGCGGCATTACCCTGCGATTCCGAGACCTGACGCTTGCCGTCGATCAGAACCAGCGTGCGGTTGAAGCCGAGGTTGCGCAGGTTGAGGAGATTAAGGCCCGCGAGCGACGCGCCTGCGTCGGAGGATGGCGTGTTGTAGCCGGTCACGCTGTAGTTGTTCAGCGAACCAACCAATGCGGGAATGCGCTGCAGATAATCGGTGAGGTTGGTCGTGCCGTTGTGCTGGAGCTCTTCGCCGCCAATCGAGGTGACCGGGTTGGGCATCTGATAATCCGGCTGCGGAATGCGCGTGCCGGTAACGACGACGGTTTCGACGGAATCGGCGTGGGCGATGCCCGCACCAATGGCTATGACCGCCGCGCCGGATAGCAATGCAACGCGGGCGCGCGCGGCGACTGAACGCTTCATGTGTTAACCCCCAAAGAAACCCTCTGTTGACACCCCTTGTCGGCTACGGGCCAAAACAGGAACTTAAATCCTGTCGCAATCGTGACGTTGATTACAACGGTGCGCAGTGCACCAAACCGTCGAAGAATGTTGTTTTGTTTGTCTTATTCGACATTGCTGCAACAGCGAAGATGTACCATTTTTAATGTTTCGACCAGCCTTGCCCAAGGCAGGTATAAGCTTACAGTGCCCTCTCCCTCGGAGAATAATCCCACTGCCATTTTAGGAGTTTTGGATAGTGACTTGCCCCCATGCGCGGCACTGCCTATTACTTGTAACAAGTGATGCGCCGCCCCGGCGTAGGGACGTTTTGGGGCCAGTTGGCCGGTTCGTAACCTTTCGGTAACGAAGAGACTGGTTAGCTGAAGCAGCGGGTCACCCCGTCCACCGGCCACAAGGCCACGAAACCGAATCCATGAACCCGAGCGCCTTCCAACATACGACCGACCCCGTGGCACTGCCTCGGCCGGCGGCGTTTTGGCGCTTCCCAAAGACACTGCGGCCCACCCTCGCCCGCGCGCATCGGCGCAGCGGCATGTTCGGTGCTGCGCCGCCCGGAGATTTCAATGTCCAAACGTATGCTTATCGATGCCAGTCACCCGGAGGAAACCCGGGTGGTTGTACTGGACGGCCAGAGGGTCGAAGAATTTGACTTTGAGGCGGCCACCCGGCTGCCGCTCAAAGGCAATATCTATCTCGCCAAGATCACACGCGTAGAACCGTCGTTGCAGGCGGCGTTTGTCGAGTATGGCGGCAACCGTCAGGGCTTCCTCGCCTTCTCGGAAATCCATCCCGACTACTACCAGATCCCGGTCGCCGACCGGCAGGCACTGCTCGCCGAGCAGGAAGCCGAAGCGCGCCGTCAGGCCGAAGAAGAAGACGCCGAGGACGAAGCGGCGGCACTCGCCGCATCCGGAGGCCGCGATGCCGCCGATGCGGACGTTTCTACTGCGGAGATTGCCGGTTCGACCGAAGACGGCGCCGAAGGCCAATCGCCGATCGCCGAGATCGAAGAAGCCGCAGCGAGCGAGAGCGACAGCGATATCCAGACGCTTGAAGGCGGCGATGCCATCGCTGTCCTGCCCGCCGCTGATGGCGAGCAGGCTGGCGACGAGGATGACGACTACTTCCCGCCGGCGGATCGTCACGAAGACGACGACCATGTGAGTTTCGTCGCCAGCGACGATCACGAAGACGATGACGATCATCCCGATGCGCCCGTCACATCGGCGGAAGCCGACGAGGAAGTGGCCGAGGGTATCGTCGACGAGCAGGCCGCCGCGAACGCGCACTTCACGCCGGTGACATCGGACGATCCGGATATCGAGAGCGAAAGCGTTCACGAAGGTTTGGGCGAAGACACGGAAGGCGAATCCGGCGGCGCCGTCGATGTCGCTGAGGAAATTGCGGAAGGCATCGTCGATGAGCAGGCCGCGGCCAGCGCACCGGCGGGACGGTCGCAGCGTGGCCGCTCGCGCTCGCAGTCGCTGCAGAACAAGAAGCCCTCGCAGCGCTTTGCGCGGCGTCGCCACTACAAGATTCAGGAAGTCATCAAGCGCCGCCAGATCATCCTGGTGCAGGTCGTCAAGGAAGAGCGGGGCAACAAGGGCGCGGCGCTGACGACATACCTTTCGCTCGCCGGACGCTACTGCGTGCTGATGCCGAACACGCCGCGCGGCGGTGGCATTTCGCGCAAGATCACCAGCGCCTCCGACCGCAAGCGCCTCAAGGGCGCGGTGCAGAGCCTCGAGTTGCAGGAGGGCATGGGCCTTATCATCCGCACGGCGGGTGAGAACCGCACCAAGGTCGAGTTGAAGCGCGACTACGAATATCTGCTGCGCATGTGGGATTCGATCCGAGAGCTCACCTTGCGGTCAAATGCGCCAGCGTGCGTTTACGAGGAAGGCGACCTCATCAAGCGCGCCATTCGCGATCTGTACAACAAGGATGTGTCGGAGATCATTGTCGAGGGCGAGGACGGCTACAAGAACGCCAAGGACTTCATGCGCATGCTGATGCCCAGCCATGCGAAGAACGTGAAGCTCTACAAGGAACCGGTGCCGCTTTATCAGCGCCAGCACATCGAGGCGCAGCTGGATGCGATGTTCTCGCAGACCGTGCACCTGAAGTCGGGCGGCTACATCGTCATCAACCAGACCGAAGCGCTGGTGGCGATCGATGTGAACTCCGGCCGCGCGACGCGCGAACACTCGATCGAAGAGACCGCGCACAAGACCAATCTCGAAGCGGCGGATGAGGTCGCGCGGCAATTGCGCCTGCGTGATCTGGCCGGCCTCATAGTCATCGACTTCATCGACATGGAAGATCACCGCAACGACCGCAATGTCGAGAAGCGGCTCTACAACGCGGTAAAGAACGACCGCGCGCGTATCCAGGTCGGCAAGATCAGCCAGTTCGGCCTTCTAGAGATGTCGCGTCAGCGTTTGCGCGCCGGCGTCATCGCCGGATCGACGATCCCCTGCCCGCACTGCGCCGGCCAAGGCATCGTGCGTTCCGTGGAATCGACTGCGCTGCGCGTGCTGCGTGCCATCGAGGACGAGGCCCAGAAGCTGAAGGCATCGGCGGTGACCGTGAAGGTGCCGGCGGATGTTGCGATCTACACGCTGAACCAGAAGCGGCGCGAGCTCGCGCGGATCGAAACCGACTACGGCATGCTCGTGACATTCGAGCCGGATGACAAAGTACACGCGGGCGAGTTCGAGATCATCCGCACATCCGCCCGTAACCCCGACGACAAGCCGCGCATCGCGATGATGGACCAGCCCATCACGGTCACGTCGCCAGGCGATGTCGAGGAAGATGAGGTCGAGGCTGAGGACGAAGAAGAGGTCGAGGCCGACGAAATTGAAGAAGACGGCGAGGAAGAAGTCGTCGTTGCAAAAGAGCAGAGCCGTCCGCCGCGCGAAGGTGGACAGCGCCGCGAACGCAACCGCCAAGGCGGTGGTGGTGGTAACGATGGCGGCGGACAGCATCAGCAGCGCGCCAGCGAAGGGCACGATCAAGGCGCCGAAGGCGAAGGTGGCCGCAAACGCCGCCGCCGTCGTCGTGGCCGCCGCGGCCGCAAGGATGGTCAGACGCCGGGCGTTGAGGCCGGTGGCCTGCAGACCGATGCCGTTGGTAGCGAGCACACGGAGGCGGAGGCACCATCGGTTGATGGCGGCGATCCGATGCCGGCGATCGAACCGAACACGTCATCTTCGCCGTCGTGGTCGCTGAGCCCCGAAGTCGCCGATGCGGCCTCCGACGCCGAACCCGCAGCATTCGAAGCGGCTCAGGCCGAAAGTCCGACGGTTGCGGAGCCGGTTGCGACGTCTGCCCCGGTAGAACCCGAGTCAGTTCCTGTTGTGGGAGAAACGATCGCCGAGACGATCGTGACCGATACTGCAGCGTCTTCCGAACCGCCAGCCGAGCCGCGCAAGGGATGGTGGCAGCGGACGTTCAAGCGGCCCGAATAGGTCTACGAACCGCAAAAAAGCTAAGGCGCGCCGCAGATACAGCGCGCCTTTCTTGTTTGAGCCGATCGCGAGCGTCAGGGCCCGTTGCCTGGTGGCGGATGGTTACCGGCGTTGGACATCTGAATCCTTCTCGTGGTGTCCTGCGCGCTTGTTGCGACAAGGTCCCACTCACGCTTGGTGCCGCAAATCTTGCGGCCACCGATGCGACGGCCTGTCGGCGGCGGCTCTTCCTTGCAGATGATCTGGTCTTTCGGATCGGGCGCAGCCGGCGTCGCAGCGACATCGACGGTCGGTGCGGCGGGTGGAGTGGGCGCAGCGGTCACAACCGCCGAGTCGCTAGGCGTCGCTACCGGGGTGGTTGTGGTCGTCGTGGTGGTCCCGGCTGCACCGTCGGCGCCAGCGGTTGTGCTGAAGCCCAGCAATCCACAGACAAGGGTCGCAGTAAGAAACGTCGTCTTCATGAACAATCCCCCAAAATAAGCGTGGCACGACGCTACTCCCCCGCCACGGACGTGGGAAGCGGCGGTGCACGGCACACGGGCGCGTTGACGCGCGAACGGTGGAAACCTAGGTTGCGCCAAGGGGTTGGCGTCTCGGGGGATCAGGAGTTTTAGCCTTGTCGAAGTCCCGCCCAACAAGCGCATTTCAAACGACTTTTTCGCGCTATGGCCGCGCAATGCTGTTTGCCGCGACCTTTGTCGGCGGATTTGTCGGCACGCTTGTGCCTGCGACTGCGCAGGGCCTCTCAATTTTGCGTGATGCCGAGACCGAGCATGTCCTCAAGAGTTATGAGGCGCCATTGCTGGTTGCAGCAGGCCTCGATCCGGCGGCGTTCCACCTCTACATCGTGAACGACAACTCGGTGAACGCGTTTGTGGCCGAAGGCCAGAACATGTTCATCCAGACCGGCATGTTGATGTTCGCAAAGACGCCGAACGAATTGATCGGCGTGATGGCGCATGAGACCGGCCACATGGCGGGCGGCGACCTGACGCGCGGCAGCGACGCGATGGATAAGGCCATGGTGCCGATGCTGATCTCGATGGTGGTCGGCCTGGCCGCGATGGTGGCGGGTGCTGGCGCGGGCGGCATGGCCGTAATGGCGGCGGGCCAGGACATTGCAATGGCGCAGTTCCTTGCCTTCAGCCGAACACAAGAGGCGACCGCCGACCAGCGCGGCATGAAGTATCTCAACGCAACGCATCAGTCAGGGCGCGGCATGCTGCGCACCTTCGAGCGCTTCGCGAACGAAGAAGCAATGACGGAGCGCGGCGGCTTTGCCTCCGACCATCCCGCATCGCGCGATCGCGTTGTGGCGCTGGAGCAACTGGTGAATGCATCGCCCTACCGCGATGTGAAAGATCCGCCCGAAGCGCAGCACGAACTTGAGATGATCCAGGCGAAGCTGCGCGGCTTCATCATGCCGGTCGATGCCGTGTTGCAGCGCTGGCCGGATTCCGACCAGAGCAAGCAGGCTCGCTATGCCCGCGCGATGGCGTATTTCCGTCAGCCCAACCGCGATAAGGCGCTGGCCGAGATCAACAGCCTGATCAAGGAAGAGCCGAACAATCCGTACTTTTACGAGACGCTGGGCCAGATTTATGTCGCGATGGCACAGCCGTTAAAGGGTATCGGACCGTATCAGAAGGCGGTCGATCTGCTGCCGGATGAGCCGCTGCTGCGCGTGGCGCTGGCCGGGGCGCAGCTTGCGACGGACAACCCCGCCTTCGCCAAACCGGCGCTCGACAATCTCAAAGTCGCGCTGACCCAGCAGAACGACGATCCATATGCGTGGTGGCAGGCGGCGCAGGCTTACGGCGAGATGGACAATGTGCCGATGGCACAGCTGGCCACCGCGGAATCGCACTATGCGGTCGGCGACATGGCGGGCGCGGTGCGCTTTGCGACCCTCGCCGAAGCGAAGCTGCCGCAAGGCACGCCGGAATGGCAACGCGCCAGCGACATCATGACGGTCGGACGGCCGCAGCGCAGGCGCAACTGACAAGGACACCATGAGCGACCAGTGGAAAACCGCCGCCCTCGGCGCATTCGGCGGCGCGACCATCGCGCTGGTGATCGTGTTCGTGGCGGCGAGCGCGGGCTTCTTCCAGAACCGCGCGGTGACGGAAGAGACCATCCACGACTACCTGATGGCCAAGCCCGAAATGCTGCAGGAGATGTCGGATGCGCTGCACGACAAGCAGCAGCAGGCCGAAGTCGATGCCTCGCAGAGGGCCGTCGACAAGCAGGGGATCGCGAAATACTTCGATCCCGGTGTGGCGTTTGTGACAGGACCAGCGAACGCGAAGAACACCGTTGTCGAGTTCTTCGACTACAACTGCCCGTACTGCCGCGCCTCGCTTCCGGCGATGAAGAAGTTCTACGAGAAGCACAAAAACGACACGCGGTTTGCGTTCATCGAATTCCCGATCAAGGGCGAGAACTCGGTTCTGGCGACGCGCGCGATGCTGGCGGCCCGGCAGCAGCCGGGCAAATACCTGCCCTTCCACTTCGCGCTGATGAGCGAGGAGAATGAGGTCGACGCCGCGATGGTCGGCCGGCTGGCGGCAAAGCTGGGGCTGGACGTCGACAAGCTGCAGAAGGACATGAACGACCCGAAGATCATCCAGGAAATCTCGCGGGTGCATCTGCTGGCGGAGCGTTCGAGGATCAACGGCACGCCGACGTTCATCTTCAACGGCAAAGTGCGGCCGGGTGCGGTGGATGAGGCGCTGCTGGCCGAGATGACGAAGACGAGCAAGGGAAGCTAGCGCTCCCTGCCCTTACAATCCGGCGGGCGGCCCCTACATTAGGGCTATGATCTACCTGCTTGCCATCTTCTGTTCGCCGCTGGCCCTGCTGCTGGCGGGCAAGCCGATCTCGGCGATCTTCAACCTGATCCTCTATGTGCTGTCGATCGTGCTGTGGGTCACGATCATCTTTCACCATGCCGGATTCATTCTGTGGCTGGTGGCGTTCGTCCATGCCGTGCTGGCGATTAACAACGCGCGCGAGAACCGGCGCGACCGGGATTTGATCGCCGCCATGCGGCGAGACTAGATCTTTCCGATTTCGTCCTGCTTGATGAACGTCGCGGCAACGATGAACGCGCTGGCCGACAGGATCAGGGCGACGAAGACACCATTCCATTCGAACGGGTCGGTCGGTGCCGCGATAACGCGCGGGATATGCAGAAGCAGCACCCAGCTTACGTACATGATACCGGCAAGCGTGGCGCCGAGCCGGGCGAGGATGCCGGAGAGGATCGCGAGCCCTGCAGCGATGTGAGCTGCGCCGGTGAACGTCGCGAGGAACGAACGCGCCGGGATCCAGTCCGGAATGAAGTTGGCCGTGAAGTCGTGATAGACGAAATGCATCGCGCCGAAGACGAGCAGCGCGAGGCCGAAGCAGATGCGGCCGTATGGGATGCCGGCGGCGATGATGCGGTCCCACAGATTGATGCGCAGATGTGGCGGCATCATCGCGGCGAGAACCCATGAAGCGCCGAACACCGCGAAGCACTCGCTGAAGCCGGACCAGTAGTCGCCATGCGTGAACGTCGGCAGCAGCTTGGGCAGGTGGAGCGCGAGCGTCCACAGCAAGGTGAGGATCGCGAAGATGGTGGAGGACAGCTTGGCACGCTCCGCCCACATCAGGCCGAGGGCGGCGAGCGCGACCAGCAGGCCGGTGGCATAGCCGAGCGGCATGGTGGCAGGCCACGTCTTCGGCAACGCCTCCAACCGCATCACCGGGATGCCGAGGATCAGGCTTTCAAGGCCGAGCACCAACCAAGCGCCGGCAAACGTGAAGCGGCCGAGACGTGCCTCGAACGATTGGAAGATCACCAATTCCACCCTGTCTTTGGCGGAGAGATTAACCGGATTCTCTCGCGCTGTGACGCCCGGCGTCACGGGGCCGCAGATGATCTTTGGATTATGGCGCGAAGCTGGAGCGGCATTTTACGCCCCAGCGGCCGTTCTCCTTGGTGATGACGTAGATCGAGTCGAAGCCGCCGATCACGCTGCCGTCCTTGCGATAACGGGTGAAGCGGGTGTCGATGTGGACCTTGTCGTCACCGGCGTGGATGACGGCGCGGCGTTCCCAGGCGGAGTGATCCCATTCGGCGAGCGCGCCTGTGGTGAAACGCTCCGGCGTCATGTCGCCAGCATTCAGGATGACCATGGTGTTGGACGCCAAGCGGACCGACGGGAAGTTGAACGTCCCCTCGAACGCCGGGATGTCTCGCGCGTTGAAGGCTTTCATGAAATCGTCGAGCACCTTCTGTGCGGCGTCGATGGAAGCCTGATGGTCGGCCATGGCGAATTCTCCCGTTCTTGTTGGCGGCAGCGTAACGGGTGCGCGGCGGGAAGAATATGCGCGATGTGGTTGACAGGGAAACTACCTGCGTCTAGATAGTTTCCACGTCAACTACACGAGCGCGACATGTCCAGAGTGAGCGAGCTTGAAGCGCATCTCGGCTACTGGCTGCGGTTCGTTTCGAACCATGTGAGCCAGGCGTTTGCGCGCAAAGTGGAGGCGCGCGGCGTGACGGTCGCCGAATGGGCGCTGATGCGGATGCTGTACGACGACGCCTTGCCGCCGAGCGTGGCGGCGGAGCGGATGGGGATGACGCGCGGTGGAATTACCAAACTGGTCGACCGGTTGGCCGAGAAGGACCTTGTTGTGCGCGGCGCGGGCAGCAGCGATCAGCGCACCCAGAGCCTGACGTTGACGCGTGCGGGACGCGCGCTGGTGCCGGAGCTTGCGGTGCTGGCGGACAAGAACGACGCGGAATTTTTTGGGCACCTGAAGCCCGTGCAACGCGGGGCGCTGGACGCCATGTTGAAAGACATCGTGCGGCGGCAGGCGCTGAAGACCATTCCAACCAGTTGATGGAGACAACCATGGACGATCACACCAAAGACGTGGTGCGCGAATGCACGGCCGCGTCGAACGAAGAATGCGCGACCTTTTCGGCGATCGTGGGCAAGCTGATGGAGGCCGGTGTCGAGCGTTATCACGCGGACCTGACGCGCGGCGAGAAGACATACTACATGCCGGACGGAAGTAGTGAGGTGGTGCCGAGCCCTGCCCTCGCCTGTGAAATCGGGACGGCGTTCTCCGCCAGCGGGGTGGAGGCCGCGGTGCGCGCGATCCAGGTGCAGACGATCAAGTATCGCGAATTCTGCCGCCGCATCGCCGCGGCGGGCTGTGCCGACTACGTCGTGTCGCTCGCCGGCAGGCGCGCGATTTACAGCGGGCGCAGCGGCGAGAGCTTTGTCGAGCCGTTTCCGGGCGCGAACTGACGCCCGTCAGGCGACGGCGATCTGCTGCGGGACGTCGCTGTCGGGGAGTGCGCTGAGTTTCACGCGGCCGCGCAGATGCGGGATGCGGGAGATGTCCATCACCGAGGCGAGTTTGCGCAGGTAATAGAGCTCTTCCTTGGAGATGATCTCGTACGCGGCGAATTCCTTCTGGCCGTCGCGGAAGTCGCGGTTGCTGATCGCGTCTTCGAAATAGCCGAGCCAGACGGCTTCGTTGCGGTTGGCGTCCATGCCGGCGCCTTCGCCGAACGGGACCTTGCTGCGGTCGCGGATCGAGCGCGGCAGTTGTTCGGAATAGAGATCGTAGAGATCGCGCAGCGCCTTCTTTCCACGGATATGGCCGCCGACGGAGCCGACCAGCGCGGATGGCGCGAGTTCGAGCGCATACGCGGCGATGCGCGGATCGAGAAACGGTTCGCGGACTTCAAGTTCGTAGCGCATGCCGCTGCGGTCGATACGCTGCAGGCAGGTGCGGTGCATCATGTCGAGGCATTCGGCGCGCAGGGCGCGGCCGGCGGCGTTGCTGTGCAGAAAGCCTTCTTCGAGCGGGATGTAACCGGCGAAGAGTTCGTCGGCGCCCTCGCCCGCCAGCGCGACGCGGAAGCCGTCGAGATGCATCGCCTCGGCGACGCGGTTGGAGCAGACGGCGCCACGCACGACGGTGGGCTCGAAGCTTTCGGATACGGCGATGGCGTGGTCGATCTCGCTGCGCATCGTCGGCGCGGCAGGATCGAACGGCAGGATACGCAGGTCGGCGCCGGAGAGTTCGGCGTATTCGACCACATAGCGATAGTCGGGCGCGCCGGGGTTGCCGAGGAAGTAGCACGGCACATGGGTACGCGACTGGCGCGCGTAGTGGGCGACGAGGGTGGAATCGATGCCGCCGCTGAGTTGCACGGCAACCGGCAGACCATCGGGCAGACGCGATTTCACGGCATCGAACATCAGGTGATCGAGTGTGCGGACGTCGCCAGGTTCGCTGCCGCTGAACGGCCCGCCGAGCGCGGTGCGATAGCGCGAGCACGTCTTCTTCGTCAGCATGTAGCCGGGCGGCAGAAGCAGGACGTCGCCCTTCTCGCTCGCGTCCAAGAGCGGGCGCATCTCGGAGCAGAAGAGATAGCCTTCGCCGTCTTCCGACTGCACGATGTAGAGCGGTTTGACGCCGAATGGATCGCGGGCGGCGAGGAAGTCGCCGGACTCGATATCGACCACCACGAAGGCGAACATGCCGTTGAGACGCTCGAGCGCCTGCAAACCCCAGACCTGCAGCGCGTTGACGAGCACTTCGGTATCGGACTCTGAGCGGAACGGCACACCCATGGCGCGGAGCTGGTTGCGCAGTTCGCGGTGATTGTAGATCTCACCGTTGAAGGAGATCAGCAGGCGGCCGTCATACGAGAGCTGCGGCTGCTGGCCGAGCGTCGCATCGACGATGCGCAGGCGGCGCGTCGCCATCGCGATGTCGCTGGCCGGACAGATGATCGGGTCCGTGATGTCACCGCGGTGTTCGATGCCCTGGAGCATTTTGGCGACGACCTTGGCTGCGTCATCCCACTCAAAGGCAACGGCAATTCCACACATACAGAGCGCTCCGGCATGCGCAGCGGCATGCTTACCGAGAAGTAAATTCCGGCGCTTATCAAACGGTGTTTTGGTAAATTGCGCGTTAAGGATGCGCTATCCGGGCATCCGGTCAAATTCTTTTAATCCGGGCGGGACCGCGGCCCAGGGTGCGCGCTGGGCCATGAAGATCGCAATCTGCGGCTTGAACAGCACGGGATTGTCGAGCGAACCGGCATAGACGGTGTGGCTTTCGGTCTTGCCGAGGACTCCACCGAAGACGAGGCCGCCGCAATGCGGACAGAAGTTGCGATCGGACAAGCGGCCGTCGCTGAGTGTGAGCGTGTGGGTACGGACGTCGCCTGTTACGTGGAAGTTGGTTGCCTGAAATGACGCGAAGGGAATGAAGCCGGAGCCGGACGCTTTGCGGCAGTCTTCGCAATAGCAGTGACCGGTGTAGTCGGGTGCGCCGTCGCAGGTGTAACGCAGCGCGCCGCAGAGACAACCGCCGGTCCATGTGTTGATGGTCATAACAATACGGTAAATATCGAATCAGCCGCTGTACAGTTTTGCGGATGGACCGACCATGGACTTAGGTATTCGCCCGCCCAACGCCCGTCTGACCGCTGCTGACTGCGCAAGCGCCGGGTTTTGGCGTGTAAACGGCCCGGTTTCCGTCATCATTTGCGCGGTCGTGGGATTGGCAATCGGACTCGGCTGCTTCGCGGCGCAGCCGGATCTCGGACCAAACCTAAGCACAGTAACTGGCATCGCAGCCATGATTGCAGGAGTCGGGGCCATTCCTGCCGGTTGGCTTTGGTGGTCGTATTCCGTCCCAAGGTGGCGAATTTGGGCACTGCGCACCGTCGACAATTGGCCAGAACTCGAAGCCCTCGCAATCAAGCAAGGGCTGATTTGGCCACGCGGAAGCAGCTTCGAGCAAACGGAATTCAAGACGCCGGAAATGCGCGCACTGGAGCAGGCTCTGCTTCAGGAACGCGATAAGGAGTACTCACCGGACCGACAGCTAGGACAGCGTCGTTCGCGGCGTGCCCCAAACAAGACTTGATTTCACCTGGAAGTGCAGGCGGCCGGCGCGGGTGAAGGGTGCCAGTGTGAGGGCGAGGTCTTCGTCGAATTCGTGCGCAAGCTTTTCGCCCATCACGGTGCGGGTCCAGGTGGCGCGGGAGTGTTGGCAGGCGATGTAGCCGGCGATGGTTTCGGTGTGCTCGTAGGTGAAGCCCTGTTCGCCCTGGATGTCGAACCAGCGCTGGTAGCTGGTCAGTTCGGCGTTGAAGGCGGCGGGGCTGTAGGTGCGGCCGAGACGCGCGAGCCAGCGGGTGAGGAAGTCTTTCATTTCCTCCGCCCACGGAGGATCGAAGGCATCATCTCCGTTGATGATAGCCATGACGCCGCCGGGCTCGAGACAGGCGGCAAGCTTCGGGAAGACGATACTGTGATCCATCCAGTGCAGGCTCGCACCGGCGGTGACGAGATCGTAAGGACCGGTGCCGATGCCCACCTCTGCGCCGGCCGTGATCCAGTCGACGTTTGGCGGCGCGTCTTCGCGGCCGATGGCGATCATCGCGGCGGAGGGATCGAGCGCTTCGACGGTCTGGAAATGCGGTGCGAGGGCTTTGGCGATCTTGCCGGGTCCGCAGCCAAGATCGAGGGCGCGGGTGCGGCCGGGGACAAGTGTCAGCAGGTGGTCGTAGAGCGCGGGGGCATACGGCGCGCGGTGGGCGTAGCAGCGGGCGACATCGAGGTCGTCGAACAGGACGCCGTTCTCGCGGGTGTGGCCTGTTGCCGAGAGGGTGCTCATCAGCAGACTTCCCCTCACCTGCCTCGCTACGCGAAGGCGTCCTCTCCCGCTTTCGCGGGAGAGGTTAACTTCTAAGCGATCTCTTCTTCTTCCGGCTCGTCGTCTTCGGACTTTTTCTTCGACTTCTTCGGCGTGTCGTCGACGATGAATTCGAAAGCGAGTTGGTCCTTTTCGCGGTCGAGCAGGATGCGCACCGTGCCGCCGTTCTTGAGTTTGCCGAAGAGTATCTCGTCGGCGAGCGGCTTCTTGATGTTGTCCTGGATCACGCGGGCGAGCGGACGGGCGCCGAAGGCGTCGTCGTAGCCCTTTTCACCGAGCCAACGTGCGGCTTCCGGCGTCAGGTCGAAGGTCACGTCGCGATCGCTGAGCTGGACTTCCAGTTCGAGGACGAACTTCTCGACGACCTTGTCGATCGTGCCGCGGCTGAGCGGCGCGAAGGTGATGGTCGCGTCGAGACGATTGCGGAATTCCGGCGTGAAGAGCTTCTTGATCGCCTCTTCGTCTTCGCCTTCGCGCTTGTTGCGGCCGAAACCGATCGCGTCCTTCGCGGCATCCGATGCGCCCGCGTTGGTGGTCATGATGAGAACCACGTTGCGGAAGTCGATCTTCTTGCCGTTGTGATCGGTCAGCTTGCCGTGGTCCATCACCTGCAGAAGGATGTTGAACAGGTCCGGATGGGCCTTCTCGATTTCATCGAGCAGCAGCACGCAGTGCGGATGCTGGTCGACGCCGTCGGTGAGCAGGCCGCCCTGGTCGAAGCCGACGTAGCCCGGCGGCGCGCCGATCAGACGGCTGACCGTGTGACGCTCCATATACTCCGACATGTCGAAGCGCAGGAGTTCGACGCCCATCGTCTTGGCGAGCTGCTTGGCGACTTCCGTCTTGCCGACGCCGGTCGGGCCGGAGAACAGGTAGCAGCCGATCGGCTTGTCCGCCTGACGCAGGCCGGCGCGCGAGAGCTTGATCGCGGACGACAGCGCATGGATCGCGGCGTCCTGACCGAACACCGCCATCTTGAGATCGCTCTCAAGCGTCTTGAGCGCTTCGGTGTCAGACTTCGACACCGATTTCGGAGGAATGCGCGCCATTTTGGCGATGACGTCTTCCACTTCTTTGACGCCGATGACCTTCTTGCGCTTGGACTCCGGCAGCAGCATCTGCGCGGCGCCGACTTCGTCGATCACGTCGATCGCCTTGTCCGGCAGCTTGCGGTCGTTGATGTACTTGGCCGACAGATCCACCGCCGCCTTGATGGCGTCGGAGGTGTAGCGAACCTTGTGGAATTCTTCGTAGTACGGCTTCAGGCCCTTCATGATCTTGATCGTGTCGGGGATGGACGGCTCGACCACGTCGATCTTCTGGAAGCGGCGGACGAGTGCGCGATCCTTCTCGAAGTACTGGCGGTACTCCTTATAGGTGGTCGAGCCCATGCAGCGCAGCGTGCCGGCGGCAAGCGCCGGCTTCAGCAGGTTGGACGCATCCATCGCACCGCCGCTGGTCGCGCCGGCGCCGATGACGGTGTGGATCTCGTCGATGAAGAGGATTGCGCCTTTGACGCCTTCCAGCTCCTTCACAACCGACTTCAGACGCTCTTCAAAATCGCCGCGATAGCGCGTGCCAGCGATCAGTGCGCCCATGTCGAGCGAGTAGATCGTGCAGTTGCGCAGCACCTCCGGCACCTCGTTCTTCACGATCTTGCGGGCGAGGCCTTCGGCGATGGCGGTCTTGCCGACGCCGCTGTCGCCGACGAAGAGCGGGTTGTTCTTCTGACGGCGGCAGAGGATCTGGATCGTACGCTCGACTTCCATCTCGCGGCCGATCAGCGGATCGACTTTGCCCTGCTTCGATTTCTCATTGAGGTTGACGCAGTAAGCCTCGAGCGCCTCGGTGCCCTGCTTGACGGTCTTCTCACCCTCTTCCTCTTCTTCGTTGCCGCGCACCGGCTTGGAGGCCGACATGCCCGGACGCTTCGCGATGCCGTGGCTGATGTAGGAGACCGCATCGAGCCGCGTCATGTTCTGCTCTTGCAGGAAGTAGACGGCGTGGCTCTCGCGCTCCGTGAACAGGGCGACGAGAACATTGGCGCCCGTCACTTCGTCACGGCCGGAATTCTGAACGTGGAGAACGGCGCGCTGTACGACTCGCTGGAAGCCGGTGGTCGGCTTGGCGTCTTCGCCGTCTTCGATGACGAGCGTCATCAGCTCTTCATCGACATATTTCAGCAGCTGCGCCTTTAGCGCATCGGTGTCGACATTGCAGGCTTTCATCACCTGGCCGGCGTCGGTGTCTTCCATCAGCGCAAGGAGGAGATGTTCGAGCGTTGCGTATTCGTGGTGCCGGTCTGTCGCGAGCTTGATCGCGCGGTGCAACGCTTGTTCGAGGCTTCGCGAGAGTGACGGCATCGTTACTCCTTTTCCATTGTGCACTGCAGAGGATGTTGATGGCGGCGGGAAAATTCAATGACTTGCGCGACTTTTGTTTCAGCCACTTCGAATGTGAAAACGCCGCAAACGCCCACTCCGTGCCGGTGGACGTGCAACATTATTTGCACGGCGTCTTCGCGATTCTTGTTGAAGATCTTCTCGAGGATATGAACGACGAACTCCATCGGCGTGTAGTCGTCGTTCAGGATGAGCACTTTGTAGAGGCTGGGCTTCTTGGTCTTCGGGCGTGTCTTGGTGATGAGGCCGGTACCGGTTCCGTTACCGCCATCACCCGTCTTGCCGTCGCCGTCTCGTGTATCTCTCATGCCTAAAAGTCGTCAGTCCTTGGCGCGGGCCATGCTGCGCCGGTTTCAGATTTAAGAGGATAGCGCAGGCCCCATGCAACCGTCACGTTACCATCGCCCGGTTTGTGACAAGCAACCCTGACGTCAGCGTGGCGAATCGTGCGCCGGAAAAAGCGAAAGGGTCCGAGACCGGTTTGGTCTCGAACCCTTTCTGAAAGCCGTTCCGCAACAGGGAGGAGGGGAAGCCGCGGAAGGCTCAGCTGTTAAGCCGTGTTCCGCTTAAGCGGCGCGCGAGCTCTGAACGACCTCAACCCAGGCCTGATAGCGGCCCTGGAGCGGCTCAAACGCTTCCTTGGCGGTGGCGGTGAAGAGTTCGGTGATCTTGGTCATTTCGCCGACATAGGCGTCGAACGCCGTCTTGGCGTAGTCCGTCTGCAGCTCGAACGCCTCGTGGACGGACTTGGCGCCCATCAGAGCCTTCGTCGCAGCGATCGAACCTTCGATCGAGGACTTGGAATAGCCGTAGATTTCGTTGTGGAGGGTTTCGATGCCCTTGCCGGTCACATTGGCCGACTTCACATACGCCTCGACGGTGTCTTTGCCGAAGCCGACCATCTGGTCGTAGTTCTTGACGGCCTTCTCGAAGCCCGCCTTCAGAGATTCCGCGCCGTTCTTCATCGCGGTTTCAATCGTCTCGGCCGAGCCGTTGATCTTTTCGCCGGCCGTCTTTGCTTTCGTCGCCATTGGGTTCTTCTCCATTTGATGGCGCACCGCCTGCTTCCGGGGCCAGCGCCACCGAATGCTGCAGTGCAACAATGCCTATATGCGGTGCACCCAACGCCAAGTCAAGGTTAAATTGCTGCACCGCACAAAAAATTCCAGCAGCGGAAAGTTACGGAACTCTTAAGTGCTTTCCGTTGCGCGTTAACCTTTCATAAACCACGGGCCAACAAAGTGGATTTCAAACGAAGCTTGCACCTGGGGGGCTGTTTTGGTCTCATCCGCTTCGGCAGGGGTGCCGCCAATTAGAGGGCTGTGCATGCGTAGACGGCCGCTCGTCCTTCGGGACGTGACCGCTCTTAAGACGTTCGCCGCTGCCGCGGTTGCGATGTTGCTCGCCTTGATTGTGGCCCTGCCCTCTGCTGCCGAAGCGCGTCCTGCCAAACACTGGAAAAGAGCCGCGGCCGCGCCGCGCGCCGAAGTCGCCACGAGTGCGACCGATCCGAACAAAGACGCTGCCCTGATCATCGATGCCGACACCGGAAAGGTGCTCTACAGCCGCAATGCCTATGCGACGCGGCACCCGGCGTCGCTAACCAAGATGATGACGCTCTACCTGCTGTTCGATGCGATGCGGAAAGGCACCATCAGTTTGAACAGCTCGCTGGCCGTCTCCGCGCATGCGTCGGTACAGAAGCCGACGAACCTGCGTTTGCAGCCAGGCGATCAGATCACCGTCGAAACAGCCATCAAAGCGATCGTCGTGCGCTCCGCCAACGACGTCGCCGTCGCCATCGCCGAAGGCATCGGCGGCACCGAATCCCACTTCGCGCAGATGATGACGCAGCAGGCGCGCGACATGGGGATGAGCAATACCTATTTCCACAACGCATCCGGCCTGCCGGACATCCTGCAGGTTACGACCGCGAGCGATCTGGCGATCCTGGCGCGGCGGCTGAAAACCGACTTCCCACAGTACTATCCGTATTTCGCGACACCGGGCTTCTACTATCGCGGCGTGAATTACGTGACGCACGACAATCTGCTCGGGCGCTACGAGGGCACGGACGGGATCAAGACCGGCTACACGCAGATGTCAGGCTTCAACCTGGTGTCTTCGGTGGAACGTAGCGGGCGTCACATCGTCGGCGTGGTGATGGGTGGACGCACGGCGCGCAAGCGCGACAAGGAGATGATGGCGCTGCTGGACGATGCGTTCGGCGTGCAGCCGTATCAGCCGTTTGTGGCGCCGACGATCACGCAGCCGCCGGCGACCGTGCTGGCAGCGAATACTGGCGTGCCGCAGCCGGCTGTTCCGGCCACAACAACGTCTCAAATCCAGATGGCGGCGCTGAGCTCGCCGGCGACGATCAAGCTGACGCCACCGGTGAAATTGCCGCCACCGCCGCCGAAGCTCACGCTTTTCCCGAAGCCGCGCCCTGCAGCGCCGAAGCAGACCGTCAACCTGCGCTCCAGTGCGCAGGACGCCGATGAAGATTCCGCCGAGAACATGCGCGCGCCGGATGACGATGTGCTGCTGCCGGTGGTGCCGAAACCGAAGCCGATCGTGGTGGCGGCGTACAAGCCGCAGAAGCCGAAGCAGGCCGCAAAGGTCGACCTCGGCGAAGGCGATATCGGCGACATGCCGAAGGTGATCAACGCGACGGGCAAGAAGTCGTGGGCAATCCAGATCGGCGCGTTCGCGGATGCGACGTCGGCGCGGACACAGCTCTCGAGCTATGCCGAGCGGTCGATGGATTTGCTGGGTCAGGTGTCGCGCATCGTGGTGCCGTTCCAGGGCACCGGCGGGCAGAAGCTGTTCCGCGCACGCTTTGGTCCGTTCGCGGAGAAGGAAGCGCGGACGGTGTGCGCAGTGCTGACGAAGCGTGGCCAGACCTGCTTCGCGGCCAGCGCGAATTAAGCAGACTTCCCCTCACGCCTATCGCAGAAGCACGTCTTTCGCTTCGTTGATCTTGGCGGCGATGTAGTCGGTGCCGCCGCGGTCGGGGTGGTTCTGCATCATCAGACGTTTGTGGGCGGCGCGGATGTCGTCTTCCGATGCGCCGGTCTTGAGGCCGAGCACGCTGTAGGCTTCGTCGCGCGACATGCCGGTATCGCGGCTGGTGCGTGGTGCTTCGTGTTTTTGCTCTGACGATTGCTGTTGCTGCTTGAGGCGCCATTCAGGACCGAGGCGGCGGTCGAGATAGGCTTCGAGCAGGCGCGCGGTTTCGGCATCGGCGCTTCCGGCGTCGGCGTAGAAGGCAATGAGATCGTCCGGCGACAGCGACGCGAGCGCCCTACCCGCGTGTTTGCCTTGCAGGATGCGGCCGGCCATCTCGCCGCTATCATGGTTTAGTTCGATCTCGATCCAGGCGGTGCTCACGCTGGAGGTTTGTCCGGCTTGCGGACCACGCCGTTGCGAGGAGCGCGGGCCGCGATAGGTCCCACCTGTCGGAAACCACCAGATGAAGGGGAAGCCACGTGTCGGCCATGCGCTCGGCCACAGGTGGCCTTTGGTGAAGAGGCCCCACGCCATGCTGGCAGCGAGAAATCCGAAGGTGAACTGACGAATGTAGATGAGTGCAGCGGCGACGACGGCGAGAATACCGGCGCCGGCGTAACGCACAGCGCGGGCGAGCGCGGCCGGGTTGGTGCTCAGGAAGACTTGCAGCAGGATCAGGACGCCGATGAGGGCGGCGATCCCGAGGAATATCTCGGGCATCTATTTGCCGCTCGTCATCTGCTTGGCGATGCGCAGAACTTCGCCGCCTGTCTTCTCGCCATAATGCTTGAGTGCGAGGCCGCCGCCGACGGCATAGACCGCGGCGGCTTTTAGGAGATCGCGCAGGCGCGCCGCGGCACCGTGGTCGAAGCGGGCGTAGACACCGCGCGTGAGCAGCGCGATCTGCTTGAACATCTTCTCCGCCGTCGGATCGTCGCCCTCGTGGAACATGAAGGCGGGCACTCCGAGGAGCGCGAGCTTCGCCGCCTCCTGCGCGGTGGCGTCGGGATTTTCTTCGAAGCAGTCGCCGATGAAGACGAGCGCGCCGACTTTGGTTTTGCGCGCTTCGTCGGCGGTGTGTTGCAGGACGCGGTGGAGCTGCGTGAAGCCGCTGCGGCAGCGGATGCCGTTCATGCGGTCGGCGAGCATGGCGGCACTGGTGGTCCAGGCGCTGGCGTCGAACTCGCCGCGGCCGCGAAAGTAGACAAGCTGCACCGCGAGGCCGCCGATGGATTGGGCGACGTCGAACATCTCGGTCTGGATTTCGGCGGCCTGATCCCAGGTGGGCTGGCGGCTCATGGTGGCGTCGATCGCGAAGATCAGGCGGCCCTTCACCTGCGACAGCGCCGGGACCTTGGCGGCCGTCTTCAGAAAGGCGTCGATCGCGGACGACGACGATGGCTGGACCGGTAGCTTGGACATAGCCGGATCTCCCCACACCATAATGTGGGGAGAGACCGGGCTAGATTCCAGTGTCGGACGACGCCAGCAGGGCCGCGTTTCCGCCTGCCGCGGTGGTGTTGACGGTGTAGGTGCGTTCCAGGGCGAAGCGCAGGAGGTAGTTGGGGCCGCCCGCCTTGGGGCCGGTTCCCGACAGGCCCTCGCCGCCAAACGGCTGCACCCCGACAACCGCGCCGACCTGGTTGCGGTTCACGTAGACGTTTCCGGCGTGGATGCGGGCGCGGACGCTGTTGGCGGTTTCCTCGATCCGGGTGTGTACGCCGAGTGTGAGGCCGTAGCCGGTGGCGTTGATCTGGTCGATGACGCTGTCGAGCCTGTCGGCGCTGTAACGCACGACATGCAGCACCGGACCGAAGACTTCGCGCGTGAGACGCTGCAGCGAGTCGAGTTCGAAGACGTGCGGCGCGAAGAATGTACCGTTGGCGCATTCGGGGCCGAGCGGAAGCTTGCGCAGCAGCTTGGCTTCGCGCGCCATGCGGTCGGCGTGCTTCTGCAGATTGTCGCGCGCCTCGGCATCGATCACCGGGCCGATGTCGGTGTCGAGCTTGAGCGGATCGCCGATCTTGAGTTCGTCCATCGCGCCAAGGATGAGATGCAGCATCTTGTCGGCGACATCGTCCTGCAGGAACAGAACGCGGCAGGCAGAGCAACGCTGACCGGCGCTGTCGAATGCGGAGGCGAGAACGTCGCGCGCGACCTGTTCCGGGAGTGCGGTGGAATCCACGATCATCGCGTTCTGACCGCCGGTCTCGGCGATCAGGGTGCCGATGGGACCGCTGCGTCCGGCAAGGGCGCGGTTGATGAGGTTTGCGACTTCGGTCGAGCCGGTGAACGCAACGCCGGCGAGACGCGGATCGGCGAACAGCGCGTTGCCGATGGTCGGTCCGTCGCCGGGGAGGAAGTGCAGCACATCGGCAGGGACACCTGCGTCATGCATCAGATGCGTGCCGAGCGCGGCGATGAGCGGTGTCTGCTCGGCGGGCTTGGCGATGACGCTGTTGCCGGCGGCGAGTGCACCGGCGATCTGGCCCGTGAAAATCGCGAGCGGGAAATTCCACGGGCTGATGCAGGCGAAGACGCCTTTGCCGTGGAGCCTGAGTTCGTTGGTCTCACCCGTTGGGCCGGGCAGCGCGATGGGACCGGCGAACTGATCGCGGGCACGGCCGGCGTAGTAGCGCAGGAAGTCGACGGCCTCGCGGATTTCGCCGAGTGCGTTGGGCAGCGTCTTGCCGGCTTCACGCACAGCGAGCGCCATAAGGTGCGGTTCGTGCTGTTCGTAGAGATCGGCGGCGCGTTCGAGGATCGCGGCACGCTCGAAACCGCCGCGGGCATCCCAGTCGCGATAGGCGGATTGCGCGCGGCTGAGCCCATCGACAGCGTCTTTCGCGGTGGCATTGACGACGCTGCCGACGATGCGGTTGCGATCGGACGGATCGGTGACGGCATCGGCCTTGCCGCCATGCGCTTCGTCGCCGACGAACGGCGTGACGGCATAGGGTTTGGCGAGGGCGGCGTTGATCTTCGCGAGCATCGGCTCGGCGAGCCCAGG
>DATAHD010000430.1:0-14418 GCA_036263395.1 Rhizomicrobium sp.
CAGCGCTTCATCAACAACGGCATTCCGGTCGTCGACATCGCGCGCATCTATGCGGTGGGCAGCGATGAGCTGCATTGGGAGATCGACGACGGCGGCAACCGCACGCGCGGTGTCGCGCTGCTGCTGCGCAACAAGCTGCACCTGATCGGCGAGAGTGACTCGGCGCGCGACGGCGTCACACTGCACATCCTCAACGGCACCGGCGATCTGCACGCGATGGTGCTGGACGGCATCCTTGCCAGCGTCGCGGGCGATCGCTTCTTCACGCCGTCGGGTTCGAAGGTGCTGCTGCTGCGCATCGCACACGCGCTGGACGATGCCGAGGCGGATGCGGCGCGTTTCAACACCGCCTGCGCCCGCGTTAATGCGATCAACAATGCGGGGCAGGGCTGGAAGTTCGTGCCGCCGAAATACACCAAGGTGCTCGACAACCGCGAACCGCTGCTGCGTGAGGACAACCCGGCGCATGTGCTGCGGGTCGGCAGCGAGGACAGCGTCGCGCACTCCGACTGGGACGTCGCGAACTACGACTTCCCGGTGCCCGAACTGACAGCGGCCATACTGGAATAGCTGGCTGGAATAGTCGGGCTTGACTCTGTGTAAGTGAAAACTTACCGTTAGTCATGGCTTACGGAAATGCCCTTGAAGCCCTTGCCGATCCCACCCGCCGCCGGGTGTTCGAGCGGCTGCGTGGCGGCCCACAGGCCGTGGGCCGTCTTGCCGAGGGCCTGCCCGTCAGCCGCCCCGCCGTTTCGCAGCACCTGAAAGTGCTGAAGGAGGCTGGCCTGGTGACCGAAGAGCAGGACGGCACACGCCGCATCTATCGCATCGACCCGCACGGCCTCGGCCAGATCCGCGCCTGGCTCGATCAATTCTGGGAGATCGCCCTCGACGCGTTCAAAGCCGAGGCGGAAAAATCGCAAACAGAGGACAAAGAGACATGACGCAGACGATCACGATTGCCCCCGTCCAGAAAACGCTGATCGTCAATGTCGATCAGAAGCGTGCGTTCGACGTCTTCACGTCGGGCATGGACCGCTGGTGGCCGCGTTCGCATCACACCGGCGAAACGGCGATGACCAAGATGGTTCTGGAGCCGAAGAGGGGTGGCCGCTGGTACAGCGTGCATGAGGATGGCAGCGAGAACACCGTCGGCACTGTGAGCGTATGGGATCCGCCGAACCGCCTGGTGCACAGCTGGAACATCAACGCGATGTGGAAGCCGGACGCGAAGATCACGTCGGAGGTCGAAGTGCGCTTCATCGCCGAGGGACCGAGCAAGACACGGGTCGAACTCGAGCATCGCAACTTCGAAAGCTATGGCGAGCAGGCACAGCAGATGCGCGAAGCCGTCGGCAGCGATGGCGGCTGGAACGGCATTCTGGACCTGTATCGCAAGGAAGCAGAGGCCGCCTGACCGCGGCAGAGGAGGGAGAGCACCATGTCGCGCATTGTCCATTTCGAGATTCACGCCAGCGATCCGGCCACGCTCAGCAAGTTCTACACGCAAGCCTTCGGCTGGCAGATCACGCATGTTCCGGCGCTCGACTACTATCTCATCAACACGGGCCAGGAAGGTGTGGGTGGCGGCATGCCGAAGCGCATGGGGCCGAAACCCGCAGCCGATGCGCCAGTGAGTGCGTTCGTCTGCTCGCTCGGTGTCGAGTCGGTCGATGCGGCGTTGAAGAAAGCGCTCGATGCTGGCGCGACGATCGCGCTACCGAAGATGGCGATCCCGGGTGTGGGCTGGCAGGTCTATATCAAGGACCCGGACGGTAACATCCTTGGCCTGCATCAGCCCGACGGCAACGCGAAGTGAGGGCATGATGCGCAATATCATCATTGGCACCGCGATTGCCGCCGCGCTGGCGCTGCCCCAGGTTTGCCACGCAGCGGTGAACGATGCGGCGGACAACGGCTTCTCGGTGACCGAGACCGTTCACATCGCCGCTGCACCGGACAAGGTCTACGGCACGCTCGTGACGCCGTCGCGGTGGTGGAGTCCGGTGCATACCTTCTCCAAGAGTGCCGCGAACATCTCGCTCGAGGCGCGGGCCGGCGGTTGCTGGTGCGAGACGTTGTCGAACGGTGGCTCGGTGCAGCATCTGACGGTCGTCTTCGCGTCGCCGGGGCAGGCGCTTGTTATGCGCGGTCCGCTGGGGCCACTGCAGGGCCTCGGCGTCGATGGCGCGCTGACGATTGAGTTGAAAGCGGCCGGTGGCGGCACCGATCTCACCGCCACCTACAATGTCGGCGGCTATCTGAAAGACGGCCTCACCTCATGGGCGCAGCCGGTCGATGGCGTGCTGGGTGAGCAGTTCAACCGCCTGAAGGCCGCTATTGAAACCGGCTCACCGGATTCCAAGGCCGCATCCAAGAAGGAGCACTGACATGACGATCAAGCTGCATGGCTTTCCGCTCAGCCCGCGCGCGTTCAAGGTGTTGTTCGCAGCGCATCAGATGGATGTGCCGTACGAGTTCGCGATTGTGAATTTCGCAACCGGCGACAACCGCACGCCCGGCTTCACCAAGATGAATCCGAACCAGCGCATGCCGGTGCTGGAGCACGACGGATTCTATCTCTGGGAATCGAACGCCATCGTGAACTATCTTGCCGAGCAGAAGCCGGATGCCGGCTATCTGCCTGCCGATGCGAAGGCGCGTGCCACGACGCAGCAATGGCAGTTCTGGGAAGCCAACCACTGGGATCCTGCCTGCGCCGTTTTCATGTTCGAGAATGTCGTGAAGAAACTGTTCGGCCAGGGCGAGGCCGATCCGAACGAAATCAAGCGCGGCACGACTCTGCTTGCCCGCCTTGGGCCGGTGCTCGACGGGCAGCTTGGCAAGACGCGCTATGTCACCGGCGACCGGTTGACGGTCGCCGACCTGTCGCTCGCACCGACTCTTGTGTCGGCCGAGCAGGCGCAGATGCCGGTCGGCGAGTATCGCAACATCAACCGCTGGATCGCCGAGATGCGCGCGCTGCCCGCATGGACGAGGACGACGGCGATGCAAAAGATGCCGGGATAGCTTCCGTTACCTGTGGTTTACGAAAGCTATGCATCGCAAGCTGGCGAGGGTGAGCGTGTGACGGACTGGTGCAGCGCCATGGCAACGCGCATGTCATGCTCCGATTGCCGCCCCCGATTTGGATGTTTTTGTTTCTGATTGCTGCCGGGCTTATCAGCTACCTGTCGCCCTTCGCACCGGCGCTTCGCGTGTTGCCGCTGGGTGTTGCGTTAATACTCGGCGGAATTGCCTTGGCCGTCAGTGCTGTTGTGCGTTTTCGCGCCGCCGGGACGGAGATCGATCCGATGTCGATGACCAACAAGGCTCTCATCGTCAGCGGGCCGTACCGCTTCACGCGCAATCCGATGTATCTGAGCCTCGTTATGTTCAGCCTTGGCATCGCGATTGCTGTTGGGACATGGCCCATGTTCGCGGTCCCCGTTCTTGTCTTCGTCATCGCAGCAACCGGGCATATTCCGTTTGAAGAAGCCAAGATGCACCGCCAATTCGGTGCGGACTGGGACAATTATTGCAGTCGCGTGCGCCGCTGGATCTAGGGCGAGGGTGACCGCGCCCGGCTTATCTGCTAGCTTCGCGCTATGACCGCGAAGCGCGCTCTTCTCATTCTCTGCGCCCGCATCGGCTACAATCCGCACTAGCCGGTGCCCAGCGGCGCGTTCGCGCGCCCTCGCCTGTCATTCCAATTCTTATTTCAGCAGAGAGCCAAACCATGTCTCAGGCAACCCACAACCTCACCAAACATTGGCAGGCGCTCGACGCCGCGCATCACATCCATCCGTTCAGCGATACCGCCGCGCTCAACAAGGAGGGCGTGCGCGTCATCACCAAGGCCGACGGCGTCTATCTGTGGGACAGCGAGGGCCAGAAGATTCTCGACGGCATGTCGGGCCTGTGGTGCGTGCAGGTCGGCTACGGCAATGCGGAACTGGCCGAGGCGGGTTACGAGGCGCTGAAGCAGCTGCCGTACTACAACCACTTCTTCAAAACCTCGAACCCCTACACCATCGAGCTCGCGACCAAACTCACCAGCCTGCTGCCCGAAGGGCATGATCGCGTGCTGTTCGCGAACTCCGGTTCGGAAGCGAACGACAGTGCGCTGAAGCTGATCCGCTACTACTGGAACCTGAAGGGCAAGCCGCAGAAGAAAATCCATCTGTCGCGCGACAAGGCCTATCACGGCGTGACGATGGCCGCCGCGTCGCTCAGCGGTCTGACGCCGATGCATCCGCAGTTCGATCTGCCGTTGCCGGGCTTCGACAAAGTGCCGACGCCGTATTGGTGGGGCGCCAAGAGCGAGGGGCATGGCGACATCACATCGGACGATCTCGGCCTGCTTGCGGCGAAGGGGCTGGAGGATAAGATCCTCGCGCTCGGCGCCGACAATGTTGCGTCGTTCTCGGCCGAGCCGATCCACGGCGCCGGCGGCGTGATCTTCCCGCCGGATACCTACTGGCCGGAGATCGTGCGCATCTGCAAGAAATACGACGTGCTGCTGCATCTCGACGAAGTCATCACCGGCTTCGGCCGTACCGGCGAATGGTTCGGTGCGCAGAGCTTCGACGTGGTGCCCGATATCATGACGATGGCGAAGGGGCTTTCCTCCGGCTATCAGCCGATCAGCGCGATCTCGCTGGGCGAGCGCATGGCGAACACCATCACCAACGCCAACGAAGAGCTGGTGCACGGCTACACCTACTCCGGCCATCCGGTTGCGAGCGCCGTCGCGCTGAAGAATCTGGAGGTGATGGACCGCGAGAAGATGGTGCCGCGCGTGAAGAACGCCATCGGCCCGTACCTGCATCGCCGCCTGCACGAAACCTTCGACGGCCATCCCATCGTCGGCGAAGTGCGCGGCTTCGGGCTCCTGGCCGCCATCGAACTGTCGCCGGACAAGAAGGCGCGCACGTTCTTCCCGGACGTCGGCAACATCGGCACGCACTGCCGCAACTACTGCTTCAACAGCGGTCTCGTCTCCCGCGCGATTCGCGACACGATGGTTCTTGCCCCGCCGTTCATCATCAGCGAGAGCGAAGTCGAAGAGATCGTGACAAAGCTGAAGGCGGCAATTGACAATACTGCCCGCGACCTAAAGATGCTGTAGAGGGGACGTCAACTCGAGATACTCTGACTGATGACTGAAATTTACGGCACGGCCGGAAACGACCACATTGTCGGGAGCAGTACTACTTTCGATGTGTTCCATATGGAACAAGGTGGCTCCGACTCGGTAGAATGCACCGCCTTCAGCATGAACTGGCTTTATTTCGGCGCCACCTTGGATGCGACCGATACGATCACTGCGGTTCCCGGGGTTGGCGACTGGGTTTATCTCGAAGGTGATTATTCCAAGACTGTCGTATTCACCGATCAGACCATCCAGTTGGTCGATACGATTTTTTTGCACTCTGGCTACAATTACTCGTTCGTAACCGCAGACGGAAACGTGTCGGCTGGATCTGTTCTCGGAGTAAGGATCGACAACAATCAGGCAACGCCTGACTTCGGACTTAAATGGGATGGTTCGGCGGAGACAGACGGTCGTTTCTCTATCACCGGCGGAAACCGCGGGAACACGCTCATTGGCGGTGCGCAGTCTGATACGCTGACAGGCGGTGCGGGCACCGACTTGTTGATTGGAAACAGCGGCGACGACCACCTTGACGCTTACGGTCCGGGAAATGACATCGCCCTTGGTGGTGATGGCGACGATCAAATATCGTTCACCGATCTTTCGTCATCGGACCGGATCGACGGTGGAGCGGGCTTCGATACATTGATGGTTGGTGGCGTTTCCGTGACGCTCACCCACGCTTTCGTCACGGGAATCGAAGCAATACAGGTGATCGGTTATGACGTGGCGACTATTCGTACCACCGACGACCTCATTGCTGCTCATGAAACGCTGATTGTCGAGATTGGGAATGGCGATGCCACACTGCGGTGGGACGGCGGTGCGGAAAAAGACGGCCAATTCCGCCTTATCGCCGGCAAGAATGCCGATTCACTGGAAGGTGGGCTTAAGAGCGATAAGATCACCGGCAACGGCGGCGATGACGTCATCACGGGCCGCGAAGGCAAGGACCATATATCGGGTGGCGAGGGCAATGATCTGATTGCCGGTGGCGGCGCGGCTGACCTCCTCGCCGGCGGCGCGGGTGAGGATACTTTCGCGTATACACTGGGTTCGAATTCGAGCGGTGTCGCCTTCGACACGATCAAGAAATTTGACGCCCAGCAGGATGCTTTTTCGATGTTTGCCGATGTCTCCCAACTCGATGCGAAGATAACAAAGGGAACGCTGTCCGACGGGACATTCGACCACGATCTGGCTGCGGCAACGAACATTGCTGCCCATCATGCGGTCTTGTTCAAACCGTCCGCCGGCGATTTCACGGGGCAGACCTTTTTGGTGATCGATCAGAATGGCGTGCCAGGGTACCAGTCTGGTCGCGACATCGTAATCGAACTGGTGAATCCGCAGCACATGGCAGACTTCTCCCTCGGGAATTTCGTCTAGACTGGGCGGATGAATCTCAACCTCGTCTCCCTCAATGTCGCCGTGCCGCGGGTCATCGCGGTGCTTAACGACCGCCCTGTGCTGTCGGCTATCGCGAAGATGCCGGTGTCAGAGGCGCGGGTGCGCGTCGGCAAGACCAATATCGATGGCGACGCGCAGGGCGATCTCTCCGTGCACGGCGGCATCGACAAGGCGGTGTATGCCTATCCGACGGCGAATTGGCCGTGGTGGCAGAGCGCGCACCATCTGCCCTGCATTCCGGCAACCATGGGCGAGAACCTGACGCTCGACGGTGCGACCGAAGACGACATCGCGATCGGCGATCGTTTTCAGTGGGGCGATGCGGTGCTGGAAGTGAGCCAGCCGCGCGCGCCGTGTTTCAAGCTCGCGCTGCACACCGGCCGCGACGATGTTCCCGCGCTGATGACGACGTCGGCGAAATGCGGCTGGTACTATCGCGTGATCGAAGAAGGTGAGGCACCCGGTCGCGGCGGCGCGCTCACGCGCATTCACGAAAGCGGCGGCCCCAGCGTGCGCGAAACCTTTCAGGCGCTGTTCGATCGCCGTGTGCCGCTGGAAACATGTGCACAAATCCGTGACGTGCCGCAGCTTGCGGACGCGTGGCGGCGCGGGCTCGACAAGAAGTTGCTGCCGCGCCGCTGATTCGCAGGTCTTGCCGCGATCCCGCCGCAAAAATGTCACTGTCATTAAAATTGTCGCAATTTGTCCCCTTACGGCGAAAAAACTTGCGCGCTGTGTCTTTCGTGCATAGGTTCACTTTCGAAGGTTGGACACACCCAGCAAGCACTGCCCCCCCGCTCGCACGCTGGGTACTGACCTTCGCCGGAAGCCGGTCATCCCCTCCCGGTTTCCAAGCGCGTAACGGCGCAAACGCCCCGGTCACCCCCCTGGCCGGGGCGTTTCTTATTTGGCGAGACGCTTCACGCGGCGCAGCGTGAGGTTCAGCCGCCCACCTTCCGGCACAAGCGTTGAGGTTCCCGTCACGATGCGGTCGATGCCGTGAAAGGCGTCGCGCGCCGGACCGCCGAACACCAGCACATCGCCGCTCGAAAGCTTCAGGCTGCGCGTCGGGCCTTTGCGTGTGTTGCCGCCGATGCGGAACAGCGCATCGTCGCCGAGCGAGACGGACACGACCGGTGCATCGCGCTCCTCTTCATCCGCATCGCGATGCGCGCCCATCTTCGCGCCTTCACGGTAGAGGTTGACGAGGCAGCATTCGGGCAGCGCGGGAAAGCCGGCAACACGGCGCCATAGACCCAGCAGCACATCGGGGATCGCGGGCCACGCCGCGTCTGTCACCGGATGCATCGCCTGATAGCGATAACCGGTTTCGTCCGACATCCAGCCGAGCGTGCCGAAATTCGTTTCCACAACGGAGAAGGGCCTTGCTGTCTTCGGCATCAGCGGTTTGTAGAACGGCGCCTGCTCGGCGAGCTCGAACACGGTCTCAACGAGACTCTTCTGTGCCGCGCGATCGAAATATTCCCGCCACAGCACGACACCTGGCGCGACGGTGAGCATGTTCATGGCGGCGCTATTCTACCACTTCCATTGCCACTTGCTGCGCGTCGGCTTCTCGAACACCTGTGCGTAGAAGCCGGCCATGCCGTGCGCGTCGAGCCAATCGGCGAGCGTTGCCGGATCGTATTTTTCCCGCGCCCACTGTGCAACAGGCAAGCCGGCGGCATCTTCCTGTGCGAAGGCGATGAACGGTTTCAGCCAGCGCTGATGTTCCTTCGGCAGATGCAGATAGGGCCAGCGGGCGAACTGCATCTCCGCCGCGTCGATTGCCTGCCAGCCCGCGCGCTGCAGGATATAGAGCGCAGAGGCGAGGCTTGTGCGGTCCTGTCCGCCGGAGCACTTCACCACCAACGGTCGCGGTGCGGCATCGAAGGCATCGAACAGCGCTGTCAGCATCGCGCGCGTCGGCAGCTTGCGGGAGTCCAAGGTCACGTCGAAGTGCTGCGCACCGATAGAGGCGCACGCCTCCCGCTCGCGCCGCCACCAGCCGATGTCCGGATTGCGGCCGCGCAGGTTGATCATCGCGCGCAGGCCGTGCCGCTTCAGGATCGGCGCCAGTCCGCCGAAATGCGCCTGCGCCATCCGCGCCGCTTCGCCCGGCACCACCCAGTGGAAATTGTAGAGAACGTCGGCTGCATTTCGCATCGCGGGTTCGTGTCATTGGTAAGGCTGAGGGTCAAGAAGATGTTCGCGCAGAGGCGCAGAGGGGGCTGAGGCATTGAGATTTCCAGCCACAAAAATCCCAGGCGCGCAAAGCGCGCCAACTCTCCCGGTTTCATTTTCCTCATTTTATTCACAGAAACCTCTGCGCCTCTGCGCCTCTGCGCGAACATCCTTTCATCCACGATGAAAAATCCCGCCGGGCGTGCTCAACTGCGCCGGCCGGGGAGGGCGCCGTATGACCGTCAAGCAGCTTCACATCCGATGGCTCTGGACCACCGTCCTCGCCTTCGCGGCGTTTGCCGTGCTGGTGTTTCTCGATGGGCGTCTCAAATCCGTCACCGGGTTCGGCACCGTCGATCTGCAGAAGGTCGCGACGGCGCAGGATTTCGCCAACATCCTTGCACACTGGTACGCGCCGACGGTTGCGGTGCTCGCCGGGTTCAATCTCGGCTTCGACTTTCTCTTCATGCCGCTCTATGCGCTGTCGTTCTTCTACTCCGGCCTGATTGTGCGCGAACGCTACACGCCGAACCGCGGCTTTCCGCGCCGTGCGATGCAGTTTGTCGCCGCCATCCCACTGGCAGGCGCGGTCGCCGATGCGATCGAGAACGGGCTAGAGACGCAGGTCCTCGTGTCGGGAAGCACCAATGACAGCCTCGCCAATCTCGCCTTCACGGCGACGAATGCGAAGATGCTGTGCTTCTATATCGGCCTTGCGCTGCTCGCCGGTGCGATCGTGGCGCGACTGGCGCCGCGCAAGAGCGAGGATGATTTCGCGTAATTTCGGCCCAATGGAATTGGCCAACAGCGTCAGGGGAGGATTCTGATTATGTCCGATACATCCAACAGCAAGAATCTCGCACGCCGCGATGTCTTCGGCCTTGCGGCGGCGGCCGCCGCGCTCGCCACCACATCCGCCTCGGCGGAGAATGCGCTCTCGCCCACCAAGCCGAGCACGCGGCCGATGATGTTCGTGCCGGGCACGCCGCTCGTCACGCAAGTGATCGACACCACGTCGGGCCGCGTGCAGGGCCTCGTCAGCGACGGGGTGCAGTGCTTCAAGGGCGTGCGCTATGGCGCGCCGCCGGTCGGTGCGCTGCGCTGGATGGCGCCGCAGAGGCCTGAGAAGGCGAGCGTCATCCTCGATTGCTCCGATTTCGGCGCGCCGGCGATCCAGATGGCGGGCGGCGCCACCGCGGCGCACGCGACCGATTTCGGCCTGCAGATGAACCGCGCCTTCACCACGCCGTCGGACATCAAGATTCAGAGCGAGGACTGTCTTTTCCTCAATGTCTGGACACCGGCGAATGACGGCAAGAAGCGGCCGGTGATGTTCTGGATTCACGGCGGCGGCTTTGCCTATGGCTCCGGCGGCCAACCGATCTACGACATGGAAGCGTTGGCGCGGGAGCATGACGTGTGCTGCGTCTCGATCAACCATCGCCTGAACCTGTTCGGCTACATGCATCTTGGCGATGCGATGGGCCCGGCCTACGCGAGCTCTGCCACCGTCGGGATGCAGGATATCGTGCTGGCGCTCGAATGGGTGCGGGACAACATCGCGAGCTTCGGCGGCGATCCCGGCAACGTCACCATCATGGGGCAATCGGGCGGCGGCTTTAAGGTGTCGATCCTGCTGGCGATGGAATCCGCGAAGGGTCTCTTTCATAAGGCGTCGATCCAGTCCGGTCCCGGCCTCACCGTTGGACGCAAGGAGCAGGCGGCGAAGACCACGCAAGCAGTGCTCGACGAACTCGGCATCAAGGCTGGCGACATCAAGGCGCTGCAAGCGGTGCCGTACCAAACACTGATCGCCGCCGCAGATGCAGCAGCGGCAAAAGCAAGCGGTCCCCGCATGCCCGGAATGCGCGGTGGCGGCGGCGGCGGTTTCAGCTTCAATCCGATCGTCGACGATGTTGCGCTGAAGCGCGATCCGTTTGCGCCCGATGCGCCGGCAGTCTCTGCCGATGTGCCGATCCTGATCGGATACACCAAGGACGAGATGGCGCTGTTCATGGCTGCCGAGCCGTGGTTCGGCACGATGACGGAGGAGCAGCTGAAGCAGTTCATCGGCTTCTCCGGTCCGAAAGCACCGGCAGTGCTCGATGCGTGGCGCAAGGCGCGGCCCGACTATTCACCGACATACCTCTTCGTTGCGACGGTGAGTTCGATGTTCGCGATGGGCGGATCGATCACCCTCGCCGAACGCAAATTCGCGCAGCATGCCGCGCCGGTGTTCGTGTGGGAGATGGTGTGGGAGACGCCGGTCGCGAACGGCATCTTCAAGGCGCCGCACTGCATGGAGATTCCCTTCATGCTCGACAGCTGGCGCCGCGTGCCGCAATTCGTCGGTCCGGCGAAGGAAGCCGAGAACATGGCGAAGCAGATCGCCGGCTGCTGGGTCGCATTCGCGAAGACCGGTGCACCGAATGGTCCCGCGACACCGGCCTGGCCGCCTTACGATCCCACAACGCGCGCGACGATGCTGTTCGATACGAAGAGCAAGATCGTGAACGATCCGTTTGCCGACGTGCGCAAGGCGCTGGGATAACATTCACCCTCCCCTTGAGGGAGGGTCGAATTTGCAAAGCAAATTCGGGGTGGGGTCGTTTCTCCGCAGCGAGATGACCCCGCCCCGAAAATCTCCGCTGCGCTTCAATTTTCGACCCTCCCTCAAGGGGAGGGTGAGCAGTTGGTGCAACTTTGCCCGACAAGCGCCATTGGGAACTCTGGATTGTCTGGTCCGTTTCCTTTGTGGACGCCGGTGCGTCCGCGGCTCGCGGTGCCTCAAAATACCGCGTGGGATCAGTGTCGTGCGCGCATTCGTTCTGGCATCTGTCGCTATCGGTTTCGGGCTTCTGGGTCTTTCCGCATCGCAGGACGCGACCGCGTCGGTCGCGCCGGAAAGCAAGTCCTTCGTCGTGTTCTTCGAAAGCAACCAGGTCACGCTCACGCCGGAAGGGCGTGAGATCGTAAAGGCAGCCGCCGAGCGCGCGCGCCGCAGCCATGCACAGATGATCACCATCGCCGCGCCGACGACGCGCGTCGTGGCCGGATACGATCCCGCCGTCGCCGCGCCGCGCCTTGCGCTGGTGCGCCAGGAGCTGATGGCCAACGGCGTGCGTCGCGTGACGGTGGCGCAGGCTGCTGCATCGAACGACGTGCGGGTGCCGCTGGTCGGCGCCGAGCGCGTCGAGATCCGCGTGATGCCGGCGACGCTGAGCAATTCCTGAATCACCCGCGCGTGACAGCGTGATGAGGCGCGATGCTTCGCGCTCTGTTGCCGCCTCCGCGTTGCCTATACGGTGCGCCGCGTTGGAACAGAGGCACCGACGGTGAGCAACGCGCATCTCGACATCCTGCCGCCGGCGGCACAGCTGCTCGGCCGCGATTATCTCGCCGACGGGCGCATCCGCTACACGGCGCGGCCTGAGTTCACCAATCGCCACGGCATCGTGCAGGGCGGCTTCCTCGCCGCGATGCTGGACTCCGCGACATCGTTCGCACTGCTGCGCGAACTGGAGCCGGAGTTCATCGCGCTGACCATGACGCTCGAAACGTCGTTCCTCAAACCGGCGCCGGTCGGCGACTTCGTCGCGACCGTGCGGCTCCTGTCGCGCGATGATAGGTACGCTGAGACCGAAGCCGACCTCGCGACCGCAGACGGCCTCGTCGTCGCCAGCGCGAAAGCAAAGCTGCGCATTCTGCCGCGCCGGAGCTAGCGCGGCATCGCGTTTGGGTGCGGCGGAGAGCCGGGCGAGGCGGCGGAGCAGGCCATCCTTCGGCCGCGGGCCGGGACCGGGGACAACGCGCTTGATCGTGACCGAGACGCGGCCGTCCGGATGATCGCGGAGGATGGTGTGCTGCACGGTGGCGATGACATGCCCCGCGGCGCGGCGGGCGGCGGCCGCCATTTTCAGCTGGGCGATGACGAGGTGTGTCTCGCGCAGAAGGGCGCGGGTCAGGGCGCGGCGGGCGAGATAATGGCCGGAATAGCGCCCGTGCCTGAGCGCATTCCGGTTGCCCACCGGCGCCCCGCCCTTGGACTTGGTGGGAGCCTTCGCCGGATTGCGGCTGCGCCGGTCCTTGATTTCATTAGACAATCGCCCGGAGGTTGTTTGGCGCTTTTCCGAGGGAGGGGGTGGGGTGTCCCCGGCGGCCACCGGTCCTGCTTTCGGCGCGCGGGGCGCGCCACCGGCGCTCTTGCGGGCCTGTTTTGGGGTTAGGCCGTTGATTTCGCTCAGAAACAGCCCGGAGGTTGATCCTCGTCTCCGCAAAGTTGGGGGGAGGGGGCGTTTTGCCCCGCTGCCCGGACATCGGCCACCCTCAAACGCGCGTGCCGCAACCACATCCGGATCGGATGCGGGGCGCTGGTCGCGATGTGGGCGGAAAATCTTCATTGGCTGAGGCTACAACGAAATGAACAATACAGAAACATAAATATCTATTTGGCCACTTATTGTTCCTGTTGCTTAAGTTCGATATTTCTGGAATCAATGAAATATGGAAATGGATGTTGCGATCAAACGGCTGTCTGCCATTGCCCAGGATGGGCGGCTGGCGGTGTTTCGGCTTCTCGTGAAAGCGGGACCGGACGGCATGGCGGCGGGCGACATTGCGCGGGCGTTGGAGGTTCCGGCGAACACCATGTCGGCGCAGCTGCTTGTCTTGTCGAATGCAGGCCTCGTCCGCGCGCGGCGCGAAGGACGCTCCATCATCTATGCCATCGCGTTCGCCGCGATGCGCGATCTTCTCGTTTTCCTTACCGAAGATTGCTGCGGCGGCCGCGCCGAAATGTGCGCGCCGCTGGCCGATGTCGTTTCGCGTTGTTGTGCCCCCGTTAACACAGGAGAGAAAGATGAAGCGTCTGCACGTTCACGTCGCCGTGGATAATCTTGAGCGGTCGATCGGTTTCTATTCGACGCTGTTCGCCGCCGAACCGTCGGTGCTGAAGGACGACTATGCCAAGTGGATGCTCGACGATCCGCGCGTGAACTTCGCGATCAGCACGCGTGCGGCACGAGACGGCGGTGTCGATCACCTGGGCATTCAGGTCGAGAGCGATGACGAATTGCGGACGCTGGCGGAGCGTTTGAAGGCCGCGGGCGAGACGACGCGCGATCAGGAAGCGACGACCTGCTGCTACGCGCAGTCCAACAAGGCGTGGGTCAACGATCCGTCCGGCATTCGCTGGGAGACTTTCTTCACGTTCGGTGAAGCGACCAGCTACGGCGAAGACGAACCGGCGGTGCCGGTTGCGGCACCGTCCGCGTGTTGTGCCGCGGCGCCTGCTGCCAAAACGAGCTGCTGCTGATGCGCAGCGATACGCCGGAGCGGCCTTACAACGTCCTGTTTCTGTGCACCGGCAATTCGGCGCGTTCGATCCTGGGCGAAGCGATCCTGAACAAGCTCGGCAACGGAAAGTTCGTCGCTTACTCCGCCGGATCGCAGCCGAAGGGGACTGTGCATCCCGGCGCCATCGCACTGCTGCAACGGCTTGGTTATCCGACGGATGGTTTTCGCTCCAAGAGCTGGGATGAGTTTGCAGCGCCTGGCGCGCCGCCGCTCGATTTCGTTTTCACCGTTTGCGACAACGCCGCCCATGAAGTGTGCCCGATCTGGCCCGGCCAGCCGATGACGGCGCATTGGGGCGTACCCGATCCGGC
>DATAHD010000431.1:0-16217 GCA_036263395.1 Rhizomicrobium sp.
AAGAAAACGAGATTGGCCGGCACCCACATCAGGGCGCCGGCGATCTGTTGATCCTGCAGCGCGGTGAGGCCGAAACTGGCGGCGTCCTCCCCGGGCATGGTGCAGATGGCGCGCGGAGCAAACAACATGATGACGCCCGGCAGATCGGTCACGACCGCGGCGGTGACGAGTGCGAGTGTCGCGCCGCCGTAGCTCAGCTGGCGCTCACCGCCCGGTGCGAGCAGCACGGACCAGAAGAGTGTTGCCGCGATCAGGATCGTTCCCAGTTCGAGCAATGTGGCGGCGTCGCTTTGCGCGGCCCATTGGAACGCAGCGGGCCAATGCCAGGACAGGAAGACGGCGACGAAGACCAGCCACGCGGTCAGCGGTGCGAACAAACGCTCCGGCAACGGATGCGGCCGCGCGATGGCAAACAACGGTGCGGTGACGGCAATGAGGATCAGGTGCTGCGCCATATGCGCGGCGAACAGAACATGCGCCATCGCCGCGAGCGGCGGGAACAACACTATGAACAGCGAGAGAAATGCGCCGGCGAGCGCGAGGGTGCGGCCTAGTCGCATGGTGGCACTCCCACCGATGTCACGGTCGCGAAGACGATCGCAGCGAGGAAGCAGCCGCTGAACAGCATGCCCCACATCGCCATGAAGCGGGTCCGGCCTTCGCCGGTGCTGAGCAGGTGGCGGTGGTCGCCCTCCATTTCATCATGCACGGAGCGCCACACGCTGTACGACAGCACGCCCGCCGCGACGGCGGCCAAAATAGCGATCACGTCGAAGATCAGGACGAAGGTGTAGGCCGAAGCGGCGCCGTGCCAGGAAACGGGATGATCGCCGGGATAGCAGCCATAAGCCCAGATCGCGAAGCCGAGCGCCGTCTGTATGAGCCACAGCGCCGGTGCCGCCATGACGCAGAGTGCCAGCGTGCGGCGGCTGACCTTGTGGCGATGCGGAGCGGGATGGGCGGTGTCGCTCATGACGACAATCCCACCAGCGGTGTGATGTAAAAGGTAAAGAACACCGCAACCCACACCGCATCGACAAAGTGCCAATACAGCGCCGCGATGTGGATGGGCGCGTAGCGTACGCGGTTGAACATGCCGAGGGCGGACCACCACAGCACGGTGGACAGCATGATGACGCCCGCCACCACATGCATCATGTGGAAGCCGGTGATGGTGAAGTAGAGGCCGCTATAGGTCGAGGATGAGAGCGAATAGCTTTTCTCCGCCCATTCGAAGTACTGGACGACCAGGAACACGATGCCGAGCGCGATGGAGGCGGCGAGGCCGAGGATCAGGCGGCGGTTATCGTCGCGCTGAATGTTGAACTGCGCCCACCCCATCGTGAGGCTCGATGCGAGCAGGATGATCGTGTTTGGCAGCGCAAGGGTCAGCGACGGCGGACCGCCTTGCGGGAACGTGCCGGGCAGATGCGGCTGGACCGCAAGGTAGTAGTAGCTGAAGAGCAGATAGGCGAAGAGCGATGCCTCTGTCGCGACGGTGAAGATCATGGCCCACCAGCCGGAGGCGCGGGTGTCGATGGCGCCGACCGGCAGCGCACTTTCAATGAGGATGCGATCAGCCATCGACAGCAGGCTCCGCGGTTTCGCCAAGCGCGCGCTCCGGCCAGAGCCAGCCGATCATCGCGGCGCAGGTCGCAAGCACTGCCAGGGCGACCAGCCACCACGCTGTCGCGAGCAGACCGATAAAGACGAATGTGAGCGCTACGGCGAAGAGCAGGGGTGCATACGAGTCGCCCGGCATCTTGAGGATGATGTCTGGCTCCGCATCGAGCGAGGTGGTACCGATGGCTTCCCTGCCCTGCTCCAGCACCAAGCCGGCGTGCGGATAGCTCTTCTGTTCGGGCACGGCGTCGGAGAGGCGATCTTCCCACAGCGGATGGCGGCTCTGTACCGTCGGGATGACGACGAAGTTGTAGGGCGGCGGTGGCGATGATGTCGCCCATTCGAGCGTCGGCGCGTCCCACGGATTGTTTCCCGCGATGCGGCCGCGGCGATAGCTCATGACGACATTGCCGATGAACATCAGCACACCAATGGCGAAGACGAAGGAGCCGATGGTGGTGACGAGGTTGAGCGTGTCCCAGCCCATGCCGTCGGCATAGGTGTAGACGCGGCGCGGCATGCCGAGCAGACCGGTGATGTGCATCGGGAAGAAGCCGAGGTTGAAGCCGATGAACATCGTCCAGAAATTCCAGCGCCCGAGGCGTTCGTCGAGCAGGCGGCCGGTGATCTTGGGAAACCAGAAATAGGTCGCACCGACGACGGGGAAGACATTGATGCCGATCAGCACGTAGTGGATGTGCGCGACGACGAAGTAGGTGTCGGTGAGTTGCCAATCGACCGGCACCGAGCCCGTCATGTAGCCGCTGACGCCGCCGATGGTGAACAGGATGATGAAGCTGGCAAAGAACAGGAACGCGGTGCTGAACACCGGCTTGCCGGTCCAGATGGTCGCGAGCCAGGCAAACACGCCGACGGCGCTCGGCACCGCGATGATGATCGACGCAGCGCTAAAAAACGAAAGCGCGACGGCGGGGAGCCCGGTCGCGAACATGTGGTGGACCCAGACGCCGAAGCCGAGCACCATCGTCGCGACAGTTGCGAGTGCGACCGCGGTATATCCGACCAGCGGACGGCGGCAGAACACCGGCAAGCCGTCCGACACCATGCCCATCGCCGGTAGCACGATGGCGTAGACCCACGGATGACCGAACATCCAGAACAGGTGCTGCCATAGCAGCGGCTGGCCACCGCTGGTCGGATCGAAGAAATGCGTGCCGAGATTGCGGTCCATCCAGAGCAGGAAGAATGCAAGGCTGACGGCCGGGATGGCGAAGAGGTTTGCCACCGACGCGGTGAGCGTACCCCAGATCAGGATCGGCACGCGATTGATCGACATACCGGGCGCGCGCATGCGCATGAAAGTGACGACGAAGTTGACTGAACCCACCGTGGTGGAGATGCCGAGCAAGATCATGCCCAGCGCATAGAAGTCGATGTTCGGGCCGTTATTGTAGGCGCGTGCCGCCAACGGGACGTAATTGAACCAGCCGTCGTTCGGGCCGAAACCGGCGGCGAAGGCGGCGTAGAGGAAAATACCGGCGAACAGGTAGATCCAGTACGACACGGCGTTCAGCCGCGGGAGCGCCATGTCGCGTGCGCCGAGCAGCAGCGGCCAGAGATAGTTGCTGAAGCCAGAAAGCACCGGTCCGGCATAGAGGAAGATCATCGTCATGCCGTGCATCGTGAACATCTGATCGTATTGCTCCGGCGTCAGAAGATGCAGGTTCGGCCCTGCGAGCTGAAGCCGGAAGATCAGCGCCTCGAGGCCGCCGAAGATGAGGAAGGCGAATGCGGTGACGATGTAGCGGATGCCGATTTCTTTGTGGTCGACACTGGCCAGCCAGCCGCCAAGACCGGGCGCGGTCTCCCACAGCCGCTGCAGACGCTCGGCAAGATCGCGGTTGCGCTCTTCGATGGCGACGGTCGGGACGCGTTCGTAGTCGGTCGTCGTCATCGCCATCGTCAGTTCAGCGTTTCGAGATAGGCGCGGATGCTCACGAGCTCCTGCGCCGAGAGTTCGGGGCGTTGCATAAGATTGCCGGGCTTGATCGCCTGCGGATCGGCGATCCAGGCCCAGCGATTGTCATGCGTGTTCGGCAGGATGCCGGCGGCAAGCGTGCGCCGTTGCATCAGATGGGAAAGATCGGGGCCGAGGACACCGGCGGCCTCCGTCCCGCGGACGGCATGGCAGCTGCCGCAATAAGTGCCGAATGCCGTGTGGCCCGTCGATGCAATGCCTGTCGGCATTGCCGGCGATTGCTCCTGGTGCGCACGCCAGGCAGCGAAATCCGCCGGAGTGTCGGCGATGACGAGCATCTGCATCTTCGCGTGCTCAAGGCCGCAGTACTCGGTGCATTGACCGCGGTAGATGCCCGGCGATTTGGCATCGAGCCATAGCTCGTTCGTCTGACCGGGGATCAGATCGGTCTTGCCAGTGAGGCGCGGAATCCAGAACGAGTGGATGACATCGCCGCCGATCAGCCTGAACTGCACTGGCGTGCCGACCGGGATGTGGATTTCGTTCGCCGTGGTAAAGCTGTGCGACGCATTTGGATCGAGGTAGCGCACCTGCCACCACCATTGACGACCGGTGACTTCGATGGTGAGCGGTGGAGGCATGGGCGGCGCAGCAATTGCGGCCAACACCTTCACCGTCCAGACGATAGTGAACAGCAGCGCGAGCGTCGATATACCGACACCAATCCACAGCCAGTTCAGCCCGCTCGTTTCCTGTATGACCGGCAGACGCTGCGCCGGCGCGGCGATCATGCCCGGGCGATGCCAGATCGCACCGCCGAGCAAGGCACCGATGACGACGATCACGACGATGGAAATGACGAGGACGGCCCACATCAGCGGAAGGACATGGTCGGCTTTGCTGCCGCTACTCTGTAGGTAGTTTAATGGTGACGCTGCCTGCGCAAGAAGCGGCCGCCACAGTATCCATGTGGCTGCGACCGCTGCGAAGCGCGATGTCAAAGCGAACCCTCCATCGCCGTAGAACCACGGCAACGGGATAACGCAGCACAGTCCAACTTGATCCAGCGAGCGAGCTTATGACCGTTGCGCCTATCAATTGTTAAATCCCCAGCACCCTCAAGCTTTTGATACGGGGGCTTCGCGAATTCAGAGGAGCGGCAGTGACAACCGCTCCTCTTCCTAGCGCACGGCTATCCGAACGTCGTGCCGTTGTTTCCGTTACTCATAGTGCGCTGAGCGGTTATACCCTCATCGGAGGCCGTGCCGGGTGAAGGCGCATTGTATTCGGACGTTTTGCCAGCGTTGGTCCGAACACCCGCACGCAGGTCTTCGTTCGCAGAGGTGCCACTCCACGATGACCGGGCTTCGTCGCGCCTCACACGCAGATTGTTCTGCACATGGCTCGCTCCGGGCACCATGTCCGCGATATCTTCTGCGCGGCGTTTGGCAAACTTGCTGTCGACGTGACCGTTCAACGTCACTTCGCCGTCCTTTACCTGGACAGTGATCGCGCTGGCGTCGAGATCGTGATCGTCCGTGAGCCGGTCGTTCACATCCTCATGAATACGCTCGTCGGAGCGGCGGTAATCCTTCGGGCCACGGCCGCGGTGCGGACCGAACTCGGTCGTCTCTTCGTCGGGACGCCAGCCGCGGGCTTCGGGACGACCGCCATAGAGTTCGCCGCGGTTGCGATAGAAGTCTTCCGGCCGCGATTGCACGCCGCGGGCACCATAGGCACGCCAGTAGTCGTGCGCGCCTTGTTCGAATTCACCCGGTCCGAGGTCGCGGCCCCGCGATTGCGGGTTGTAGGCGCTGCGGTCCGTGAAGCGGCCTTCGTCGCGAAGCCGCGCCGGATCGCCCCACGACGCATTGCGTTGCCCGCGCCTTTCGCTTGTCCGGCGCGGAATGTAGGCACCTTCGCCGGCATAGACATCGTCGGAACCGTAGCCGGCATAGTCACGTGTCGCTTTACCATACATCTGTTCGTAACCGGACCTGTCGCGCATGGCGGACCGGCGACCGCTCGGGTAGTCCTCCTGGTTGATGTCGGTGGCCGCATAATCACGCCGGCGGCCGCGATTGTCAGCGCGATCGCGTTCATACTCGTTACGCTCGACAGTCGTCGCGTTCGCGAACTCTACATCGGCATAGTTTCGCTCGATCCGGTCGCGGCGATTTCCATCACGCCTTTGCCAATTGGCCATGCTGTTCCTCCTGTGTGGTTGCACCCCGCCTCAAGGTAAGGTCCACATTTGCCGGTCGTTCCATGCGCCGGCGCATATTCGGACGGAACTTCAGGTGGCATCCGCAGCAGCAAACATTAAAGGAGGTCTTCAATGCGGATGGGTATCTCGCGCACGCGGATACCGGTGGCATGAAACACCGCGTTGGCTACCGCAGCGTTCATTCCGACGTTTCCGAGTTCGCCGACGCCCTTGATACCGAGCGGATTCACGGTTGTATCCCGCTCGGGAATCATGATGACCTCGACTTCGTTGATGTCGGCGTTGACCGGGATCAGGTATTCGGCGAGATCTTTGTTGGTGTAACGCGCGTATCGCGTGTCGATCTCCGTCGCCTCATGCAACGCGGCCGAAATCCCCCAGATCATGCCGCCCATAAGCTGACTTTTCGCCGTCGTCGGATTGACGATGGTGCCGGCGGCGAATGCGCCAGTCGCGCGCGGCACCCGGATTTCGCGCGTCAGAGCGTGAACACGGACCTCCACAAACTGCGCACCGAACGCAAAGCGGACGTCTTCCTTGCCCATCGCACCCCCCACGAAGCTGGGCTGGCCATGATAGAGCTTCTGTATCCCATCCTTGGGCGCACCCTTCGGGGTATTCTCAGCGTAGGCTTCGATGGCGCCGTTCGCACCGGCATTCTTCTTCGCAAGGATGTCATCGCATGCTTTGACGATGGCGTTGCTCACACTGGCGGTGGAGTTCGAACCACCGGATACAGGCGCGGGCGGCAGGTCGGAATCACCCAACTCCACCGTCACCACGGAGGGATCGATGCCCAGGCGATCCGCGGCGACGAGCGCGCATACGGTATATACGCCCTGACCGATTTCATGTGTCGCGACTTGGACCTTTGCGATGCCATTCGGAAACAGCGTCACGCGTGCCGTGGCTGGTGCGATGTTCGACGGATAGAGGGTCGTCGCTGTGCCCCAGCCCGCGAGCCAATCGCCATCGCGCATGGTGCCCGGTTTTGGATCGCGCTTCGCCCAACCGAACGCCTTTGCGCCAGCATCGAAACACTCCATCAACGAGCGGCTGCTATACGGCAGACCCTTGATCGGCTCTTTCTGGGTGTCATTGATGCGCCGCAGTTCGACCGGATCCATCGCGAGCGCATAAGCCAACTCATCCATAGCACATTCGAGCGCAAAGATGTACGGCGTTTCGGGCGGCGAGCGCATGAAGCCCGGCGTATTGCGGTCCGCGTGCACGATCGACACTTTCGATGCAACATTTGGGCAGGCGTATAGTCGCGTTGAGGCGTCGGTACCGGCCACCATGTAGTTGTCCGGCCGGCTCGTCACCTCTTCGCCCTCATGGGTCAGTGATAGCAGCCTGCCGTCCTTGCTCGCGCCGAGCTTGATGTGATGCCGCGTCTCTGCGCGATAGGTGGCGATAGTGAAGCCCTGATCCCGCGTGGTCATCAGCTTCACCGGCCGCCCTACGGCTTTGGCAGCGCGCGCCAAAATCGCCGTGCGCTGGGTGAGCGAGCCACGGCTGCCGAAGGCGCCGCCGACGAAGGGCGAGATCACGTGGATATCGTCCGGCTTCATGCCAAGCTGCTGCGCGAGGCCGTTCTTAAAGCCCCACATATTCTGGCTCGATTCCCAAACGGTCAGCTTATTGCCCTGCCAGGAGCAGACCGAGGCGAACAACTCGATCGGGTTATGATGCTCGGTAGCCGTCGCGTAACGCGCATCGACTTTGACTGGTGCGCTTGCAAACGCAGTTTCGGCATCGCCCACCTTTGGGTCTTCGTGCTTCTTCGAGGCATCGGACGCCGCGACGGTCAGAACACCGGCGCTGTCGAATGTCGCCGTGGGCGATTGAACCTCATAGGAGATATGGACACGGTGCGCCGCCTCACGCGCGGCTTCAAACGTGTCGGCGACTGCGATCCCGACGATCTGGCCATCGTGCAGGATTTCGTCCGAGACCATGGGCGCAATCGACGTGCCCATGTAACCGCCCCCATCGAACGTCTTGCCCGGCTCGATCTTGCCGATGTTCTGATACGTGAAGACGCCCAGGACGCCTGGGACGACGCGCGCGGCACGATCGTCGATCTTCGCGATCCGGCCTTTCGCGACAGCGCTAGTGATCAGTACGGCATAAGCAGCCTTAGCAAGGGGAACGTCCGAACCGTAATGCGCTTCGCCGGTGACTTTGAGATGCCCGTCGAGGCGCGTATGCGCAGTGCCGATGCCGGCCATTATCACACCTCCATCGCGATAGCTTGCAGCAGCGCGCGTACCAAGGTGCGGCGGCCAAGCCTCGGCTTGTAGGTATTTTCGCCGTGCGTTACGGCATTGGCGAAAGCTGCATCCGCCGCACGTTTTGCTGCTGCCTCGTCGATGGGCCGCCCTTTAAGTGCGGCTTCGGCTTCCCGAGCACGCCACGGCTTGGTTGCGACACCGCCCAATGCGATACGGGCCTCGCGCACCACCTTGCCATCAAGGTCTAGCGCGATGGCGGCGCTAGCAAGCGCAAACTCATAGGACTGGCGGTCGCGCACTTTCAGATAGAGCGAGCGGCGGGTCCACGGGTGTGCAGGCACAGTGAAGCCGGTAATCAGCTCGCCCTGCGCCAGGTTGGTTTCACGCTCCGGTGTGCTGCCCGGGGTCACGTGGAGGTCCTCGAAGCGGATAACGCGTGGACCGTTCGCGCCGACGATATCGACCGCTGCATCGAGTGCTATAAGGGCCTGCGCGAAGTCGCCGGGATATGTCGCGATGCAGGCGTTGCTGGTTCCAAGCACAGCATGTTTGCGATTGACGCCCGCCATCGCGGCACAGCCCGAGCCGGGGTTCCGCTTGTTGCAGGCGGACCAAGAAGGATCGCGAAAGTAGGAGCAGCGCGTTCGCTGCAGCACATTGCCGCCCAGGGTCGCCATGTTGCGGATCTGTGCGCTGGCCGCAAGCTGCAAAGACTGCGCGATGACCGGATAACCGCGCCGCACCTCGGCATGCTCAGCCGCTTCGTGCATGCTGACGAACGCACCGAGGTGAAGTCCGCTTGCGTCGCTGGCGATCTGTCCGAATTGAACGCGCAGGTCATTGACGTCGACCACCGTCGAAGGCCGCATGACATCCAGCTTCATGAGATCGAGCAAGGTGGTGCCGCCTGCCAGGAACTGCGCGGCGCCATTCGAGGCATGGATTGCGGACGCTGCGTCGGACGCGCGGACATAATCGAACGAGCGCATCAGCCGCCTCCCATCTTCGCTTTTGCCTGCATCACGGCGGCGACAATGTGGGGATACGCGGCGCAGCGGCAGAGATTGCCGCTCATATACTCGCGCACTTCATCTTCGCTGCCGGCATGGCCTTCGCTGATGCAGGCTACCGCCGACAGGATTTGGCCTGGCGTGCAATAGCCGCACTGAAACGCGTCCTGATCGATAAAGGCTTGCTGCATGGGATGCAGCGTGCCGTCGGCGTCCGCCAGACCTTCGATGGTGGTGACCAGCTCACGCACAGCGGCGGCCAAGGTCAGACACGAGAGGACGCGCTTACCCCCGACAAGAACCGTACAAGCGCCGCATTGGCCGTGGTCGCAGCCTTTCTTCGCCCCAGTGAGGTTAAGGTGCTCCCGCAGCGCGTCGAGCAGCGTCGTTCGTACATCCATCGACAATCGATGCTGCATCCCGTTGACAGTTATTTCTGTCTCATGGGTGCGGGCGCGGGGGCCGGTGGTTTCATTTCGCGTCCGGGCATCCGCCACAAGCGGGACGGCGGTAGTGGCAGTCGCCACGGTAAGGACGGTGCGGCGTGTCATGTCGATACTTCCGCGAGCAGTGTCATTTGTTAAAAGGATAGCCATGATCCGCGCGCTTTGGTTCCTGTCAGCAAACTCCGGACGTAGGGCTTTGCTCCCTCTTCGATGAATAAAGCGCGGAGTTTCGTTCATCCTCGGAACCGGTAGCGCGTGCGCGCGCTTTCTAGGCAAAGCGCGAGTTCCAAACTTTCGATGTGTGTCTGGCCTATCAAAAGCAAGGATCGCTTTTTGTCGCTTTGCAGAACGATGGTTCGCGCGTTTTGCATCCCGACTTTGCTCTACGCACTCGTCGGAACTGCCATAGCGGGCGACAACATCGCGCGCGGCAGATATCTCGCGGTTCTCGGCGACTGCGCCGGTTGCCATGAGAGTCCCACACACATTCCCTTCGCCGGCGGGCAAGGTTTCACGGCCGCGTTTGGCACTGTTCATTCATCCAATATCTCGCCCGATCCCGTGGATGGCATCGGCAAGTGGTCCTCCGATGATTTCTACCGCGCCATGACGCACGGCGTTCGCGCCGATGGCGCCCATCTCTATCCCGCTTTTCCTTACGCCTATTTCACGAAGATGAGACGCGCCGACAACGACGCGCTGTTCGCTTATCTTCGCACCGTCAAGCCGGAGCACATGCCATCACCGCGCAACGAGTTGGTGTTTCCGTTCAACATCCGCATGCTGATGATGGTCTGGAATGCACTTTTTCTGCAGGACGACAAATGGCAGCGCGATCCAGCGCAGTCCGCAGCGTGGAACCGTGGCAGCTTCATTGTGAACGGTCCCGGGCACTGCGGCGCGTGCCATACGCCAAAGAATGTGTTGTTCGGCGATAGCGGCGCGCCGTTCAGCGGTGGCGTGCAGCAGGGATGGTTCGCGGCCAACCTCACCGGCACAAAGTCGGACGGGCTGGGCGACTGGAGCGCCGATGCGATCGCGCAATACCTCAAGACGGGCGTGACGGCGCACGCGACGGCCGTCGGCCCGATGCAGGAAGTCGTCGCCCAGTCGACGAGCCGCATGACAGACGCAGACCGCGCTGCCATTGCGATATATCTGAAGAGCCTGCCGCCACAGCATACCCAGACGTTCACCCCGCCGCCAAAGGACACGATGGACGCCGGGCGCGCCGTGTTCGTGACGCATTGCGTCATCTGCCACCGCAGCGACAAGCGCGAAGAGAACGGCGGCTATCCGCCCCTGCCGCACAACACGATCGTGCAAGGGCGCGATCCATCGACCGTTATCCAGGTGATCCTCAATGGGTCGCAGTCTATCGCACTCGCGGATAAGCAAACGTCGTCCTACTCCATGCCGTCGTTCGCCACGCTAAGCGATGCCGAAGTCGCATCTGTCGCAACCTACATCCGCAACAGCTGGGGCAATCGCGGTTCGGCCGTTTCGACGAAAACGGTCCGCGACCTACGCCCGCGCTAGCGCGCTATCATTTGTTGCGTGCATTTGGGTTCTGTTATGTTCAGGAACCGCCGCGTCCCGCGCGACGTTTGCTCATCGACACTCTTGCAGGCACACACTTGATGGCGGCCAATCCCCGCTCGCGGGCCAGTATCGCTGGCCATCCCATTCATCCGATCCTCGTCCCAATTCCGATTGCGTGTTTCATCGGAACATTTCTCACCGATATTGCTTATGCCAGCACCGCGAATATGCAGTGGGCAGTCATGTCCGCGTGGCTGCTGACGGTCGGCCTGATCGTTGCACTGTTCGCCGTGATCGCCGGCCTGATCGACTTCTTCAGTGAGCCGCGCATTCAAGCGCTGAACGCCGCGTGGATACATGGCATCGGCAATGCCGTCGCGCTGATTCTCTCGATCTTCAACGCCTTCATCCACAGCCGCGACGGCTACACGTCGGTCGTGCCGACGGGGATTATCCTCTCCGGCATCGTGGTGGCAATCCTTGTCGTCACCGGGTGGAACGGGTGGGCGATGGTCTATCGCCACCGGGTCGGCGTCGCACCGGAGGATCGGTCATGAAACGGTCCAGTTTGGCATTGCTGACAGCGACGCTGTGCTTGTCTGCCTGCGGGCCGGAGCCGGGCGATCCGAAGCGGCAGATCGGTCCGCATCCGTACCTGCCGGAGATTCATCAATACCTGCTGCCGCCGATGCATGTGGTGACGAATGTCGGCTGGGGCACGGCGGCGCCGAAGGTGGCACCGGGGCTCGCGATACAGTCGTTTGCCCGCGGCCTGAAAAATCCGCGCTCGGTCTATGTACTACCGAATGCCGATGTACTTGCGGTCGAAAGCGACGGCCCCGGGGAGCCTGTCAGCCGGCCCAAGCAGTTCGTGATGAACTGGATTGAAACCAAGGCCCACTCCAGCGTAAAGGCCGGCAATCGCATCGTGCTCCTGCGCGATACCAACGGCGATGGCGTTGCCGATATGAAGACTGTGTTTATCGATCACCTTCACTCGCCGTTTGGCGTGGTGCTGGTCGGAAGCGATCTCTATGTCGCGAATACAGACGCCGTGATGCGCTTTCCCTATAAGACCGGCGAAACACAGATCGCAGCGCCGGGAAGTAAGCTGTGCGACCTGCCGGGTGGGCCGATCGATCACCACTGGACGAAGAGCCTGACGGCGAGCCCCGACGGCACCAAGCTCTATGCCGGCGTCGGCTCCAACAGCAACATCACCGAGAACGGGATGGAGGCGGAGAAGGAGCGCGCCGCGATCTGGGAGATCGATCGCGCGACAGGTGCGCACCGGCTGTATGCGACGGGACTGCGCAACCCCAATGGTCTGACATTCGAGCCGACGACACAGAAACTCTGGGCCGTGGTCAACGAACGCGATGAGCTGGGGCCAGACCTTGTGCCGGACTACATGACGTCGGTGAAGGATGGCGCGTTCTATGGCTGGCCCTACAGCTACTACGGCCAACATATCGATCCGAGGGTGATGCCACAGCGGCCCGATCTGGTCGCAAAGGCGATACCGCCGGACTATTCGCTCAGCAGCCACGTAGCGCCGCTGGGAATGGTGTTCAACACCGGTGACAATCTTCCGGCAAAATATCGCGCCGGGGCATTCATCGGCGAGCACGGCAGTTGGGATCGGCCTGATCTCAACGGCTACAAAGTGGTCTTTGTCCCGTTCGCCGGTGGTAGGCCGTCCGGCATGGCGCAAGATGTGGTGACCGGCTTCATCGATGGCAACGATGCGCATGGTCGCCCGGTCGGGCTCGCGCTAGATGGCAAGGGCGCCCTGCTGATCGCGGACGATGTGGGCGGGACGTTGTGGCGCGTCACCGGAGCGATACGCTGAACAGGTAGTTGGTCGTTGCAATGGAGATGGTATGTCCTACGTACGTTTCGCTGTAATGATCGCCGTCTCCACCGTCATGATGTACGGCTTGATGTATCTCAACACCTTTGAACTCGATCACGTCTTCTTTAGTCAGACGCGACTGTGGATGGCGATCATCATGGGGGCAACGATGACGGCGGTCATGCTTGCGTTCATGTGGCCAATGTATCGCGGGCAAAACATTAAGCTGGCAATCCTGGCCGGGAGTGTCGCGGCTTTTGCGCTTTCTTTATGGCTGGTGCGCAGTCAGGAGACGGTGGACGATGTTTCGTACATGAGCGCAATGATACCGCACCATTCGATCGCTATCATGACGAGCGCGCGCGCTCACATCCGCGATCCGCGCGTCCGCAAACTTGCCGACGGAATCATCAAAACTCAGGTTCGCGAGATTGGCGAAATGAAACAGCTCATTGCCGCCCTTAAGCAGCATCCGGTCCCGCAGAACGCACCCGACATCACACCAAGTCAGAATCCCTGACAGCAGCCAATCTGCGAAGCCTGTTGAACCGTGCCAATCGCGGTGAGCGGACCGACGAGCGGTGTTGATTGCACAGCCATGATGCCGAAGTTACGCCAGATCGTGCGCGCGCTGCACGGGTCAGGCAGAATATGAATTGGCCCGACCGCACTCTACTTCCCCTTTGAACTCGCCCCTATCTGGTCGGCCACCTCTTCTTCCCTATTGCCGCATGCGGGATGGCCGAAGCCTGAGCTGCTTTTGCCCAGCATGCCGAAGTCGTAGATGATCGCGTCGTTGTTGTCGGCCGTGACGCCGCCGGGAACACGATCGAGGCCGAGGGCTTTGCGCACCCGCCAGGCGACATTGTGATCGGCGCAAGATGTATCGCCGGAGACACCGAGCGCACCAACGATGGTGTTGCCGTCATAGAGTGCGAGGCCGCCACCGAAGACGACCACGCCACTCGCCTTCCTTCCAACCATCGGATCGTCGGGCGTGCCGTAGCTGTTCGCGTCGCCGGCATACATCGTCGCGGTGTCGACTGGGTTGGTATCCTTGAGCCCGAAGAGGAAGCCGCCCGGCTGCGAACCGGCATAGAGGTTGGCTGTCGAGAAGGCCGACGTCGGCAGACTGAGTGCGTTTGCGGTGTTCGCTTTCTCGATTGCGATACTGCGGCTGCCAGGCCATTGGTCGCCGACGTCGTCGCCGGTGTAGCAGACGGCCTGTACGATGCCGGTACGATCAACCACTGCCGCCCACATGTGATTGTCGAGGCCGCCGTTCGACGGACCACCGCTCGGCTTTACGGATGCTTTGAGGGCGGCGAGCAGTGTTGCGTGATTGATGGGCATGACGGCACTTTCGGTTGCGGTGGATGGCTGCGCTTCGGCCTGTTCGATGGCGCTCACGATGTCGCCGGTTGTCGGCGCGGGGCCCGCAGGCGGGCGATCAACCATTCGGCCTCATGACGACCTTGATGCAGCCGTCCTCCTTCTTCTTGAAGGTGTCGTACATCTTTGGCGCATCATCGAGGCCGCAGCGGTGCGTGATCACGAAGGAGGGATCGAACTTTCCCGCCTCGACCATGCGCATCAACTTGTCCATGTAGTTGAGGACGTTGCATTGGCCCATGCGGACGGTGACGCCCTTCTGGAACGCGGCGCCGAGCGGAACCATGTTGAGGAAACCGCCATATACACCGGAAAGCGAGACGGTGCCGCCCGCGCGCACGTTGCGCAGACATTCGCGCAGGGCGTGGATGCGGTCGGTGCCGATGCCAACGCCGGCCAGTGCACGGTCCGCAACGGCGTCCCATGAGCCGGAGCCGTGTGCTTCCATGCCGACGGCATCGATGCAGCGATCCGGGCCGCGGCCGTTGGTGATCTCGTTGAGACGCTCGTAGACATCTTCGTTGCCGAAGTTGATGGTCTCCGCGCCCGCGGACTGCGCCATCGCGATGCGTTCCGGCACGCGGTCGATAGCAACCACATGGCCGGCGCCGAGCATCTGGGCGCTGCGGATACAGAACTGGCCGACGGGACCGCAGCCCCACACAGCAACGGTGTCGCCGTCCTCGATGCCGGCGAACTCCGCACCCTGATAGCCGGTCGGGAAGATGTCAGTGAGGAATAGCACCTGCTCATCGGTGAGACCGTTCGGCACGATGGTGGGACAGACATCGGCAAATGGCACGCGGACATACTGCGCCTGACCGCCGGGATAGCCGCCCGTGAGATGCGAGTAGCCGAAGAGGCCGGCGGTGACATGGCCAAACATGGCTTTCGCCTTCTCGCCCGTGCGATTGCTGCGCTCGCAGCATGACCAGAGCCCCTTCTGGCAGAAGAAGCACTCGCCGCAGCAAATGTTAAAGGGGACGACGACACGATCGCCGACTTTCAGCTTCGTGTTGCCCGAACCAACTTCGACAACTTCGCCCATGAACTCATGGCCGAGGATGTCGCCGCTGTGCATTTCGGGAATGTAGCCGTCATAGAGATGCAGATCGGAGCCGCAGATCGCGGTCGATGTCACCTTCACGATCGCATCGCGCGGTTGTTCGATGACGGGATCGGGAACTGTATCGACCCGAAGGTCGTACTTACCGTGATAGACGACGGCCTTCATTCAATGTCTCTCGCTGCTGTCTCTGCGAGAGAACCCTGCATGCCAAGGCTCGTTCCTTTTCGTGAGAAAAGGTTTTCATCGCCTAACAATTGATAGGTGCGACATGGATACCTTGAAGCCAGTGTGGGATATCTTGGTCTATGTGGTCCTGCCGCTGTGGGTACTGGCGGGCTTCGGCGATTATCTGTGTCATCGTGCAACCGACATCGAACACGCGAACGGCGCGAAAGAGTCGGCACTCCATTGGCTGATGCTGTTTGAAACTGGCGCACCGATATTGGCTGCCGTTTTTCTGAAAGTGAACGCGGTGGTGCTAGGCTTTGCGTTTGTATGCCTGATCGTCCATGAGATCACCGGACACATAGATCTGCAGTTGGCGATGGCGACGCGCCGGGTGACCGCATTGGAACAGCAAATTCATAGCTTGCTGGAAGTGCTGCCGCTCATGGCACTGCTGCTGCTCGCCATCCTGCATTACCGGCAGGCGCAAGCTCTGTTCGGCTTTGGCACGCAGGCCGCCGATTTTTCAATCGTGCTGAAGCCACTTCCAGACTGGCCGGTGATCGGGCCGCCCGCCGTAGCGTTCCTGATCTTCGCGATTTTGCCTTACGCCGAAGAATTCATCCGCGGGTTGCGCGCGGAGAAGGCGTCGGCTTCCCAAGGGACAGACGGCAGCATCGGCTGAGGCAGACGATCGATGCGCAGAAGACGA
>DATAHD010000432.1:0-3199 GCA_036263395.1 Rhizomicrobium sp.
GCTTCCGGGCCGGAGTTGATGATGCCGCCGCCGGTATAGAACAGCGGCCGCTTGGCGCCGGCGATCAGTTCGATCGCACGCACGATGGCGCCGAGATCGGGATCGGTCTTCGGCTTGTAGGTGCGGTGGCGGATCGAAGCAGGACCGACATACGGGCCTTTCTTGAACTGCACGTCTTTCGGAATGTCGATCACGACCGGACCCGGACGGCCGGTGGTCGCGATCTGAAAAGCTTCGTGCAGCGTGCGCGCCAGATCGTTCACGTCCTTCACCAGCCAGTTGTGCTTGGTGCAGGCGCGCGTGATGCCGACGGTGTCGGCTTCCTGGAACGCATCGGTGCCGATGAGGTGCGTCGCCACCTGCCCCGTCAGCACGACGAGCGGGATGGAATCCATCAGCGCGTCGGTGAGGCCGGTGACGGCGTTGGTGGCGCCGGGGCCGGAGGTGACGAGCACGACGCCGGGTTTGCCGGTGGAGCGGGCATAGCCTTCGGCCGCGTGGGTCGCGCCCTGCTCATGCCGGACGAGGACGTGGGTGATGCCTTCGGCCGCGAACAGCGCGTCGTAAATCGGAAGCACCGCGCCGCCGGGGTAACCGAAAATGTGGGTGACGCCCTGATCCTTCAGCGCGCGAATAACCATCTCCGCGCCGCTGAGTTCGATGGCGCCGGTTGCCGCCAAGCGTCCGTCCAATGCCGATCCGTCCTTATCCATCACACGCTCTTCACAAAATTTGTCCGGTCCAGATACGCGAAAGGGGCGTTGCCGCCCCTTGTTCAAACACCGTCTTTCGGGTTGTCGAGGATTATCCTCGCCCGGCCGACGGCGCAGCAATGATTACGAGATGGGTCATGGCCCCACTCCCATTTGCGGGGCGGACGTTATGCAAACCGCGAATCCCGGTCAAGCACTATTCAGCGAGAATTGCGTCAATTTGTGAAATTATGTTGCTCACCGGTTGGGTGGCGTCCAGCCGGATCCAGTCCGCCATCCGGTTGCGGAACCAGGTGTCCTGCCGCTTGGCGAACTGGCGGGTGGCGGTGACGGCGAGGTTTTTGGCGCCGTCCAGGGTCAGGCGGCCGTCATGGGCGGCGATCAGCTCCCGGCGGCCAATGATCTTGGCGGCGGGGAGCAGCGGGTCGAGGTCGCGCATGTCGGGCGCCTCCTCCATCGCACCGGCTTCGACCATCTGGGTGAAGCGGTTCTCGATGCGGTCGCGCAGTTCGGTGCGCGGCACGTCGAGGACAAAGCGCGCGAGGTTCAGGCCGCGCAGCAGCGGCTCGCCGGATTGCGTCTGCCAATAGCGCAGCGGCTGGCCGGTGGCCTCCAGCACTTCATAGGCACGGATGACGCGCTGGCTGTCGCTGGCGCGCAGTTCATTCGCGGTTTCGGGATCGCGCGCGACGAGCTCGGCGAAGAAGGCGTCATCGCCCAGTTGTTCGCGCCGTTCCGTTGCGGCGCGGCGGATCAGGGCCGGTACGCCGGGGATTTCGGCAAGGCCGTCGGTGAGGACGCCGAAGTAAAGGCCGGTGCCGCCAGCAATGATCGGCAGGCGGTGCGCCTTGCGTGCTTCGGCGAGGGCGTGACCGGCATCGGTTTGAAAGCGGCCTGCCGAATAGGCGTCGTCGACGCTGACATGGCCATAGAGCAGATGCGGCGCGATGGCGGTGTCTTCGTCGGTTGGGCGCGCGGTCAGGATGCGCGCCTCGCGATAGACCTGCATCGAGTCGGCATTGATCACAACGCCGTGGTGCTGGAGCGCCAGTTCGAGTGCGACGCGCGACTTGCCGCTCGCGGTCGGCCCTGCAATAAGCACGGCATCGTATTTCATGTGATCTGTAGGCGTGTCCGGCACCGTTCTCACTGTTTCCGCTGCTTCCGCGATTCGCAAGACGGTCGTCGATGCGATCCTGTCAGCCGTTCCCGGCACGGTAACGTGGCTGTCGCCGGAGCGTGCCTTCGACATTGCGATTGTGGGTGATTCTGCTGCGTTGCTGGCGGCGGCACGTGCCGCGGCGGGCGATGCGCCTGTCGATGTGAATGCGGTGACGGTGGCGGGGCGGCGGAAGAAGCTTCTCGTCGCCGATATGGATTCGACGATCATCGGCTGCGAGTGCCTGGATGAGATTGCCGATTTCGTCGGCGTGAAGGCGCATGTCTCTGCGATCACGGAGCGAGCGATGCGCGGCGAGATCGCGTTCGAGCCGGCGCTGCGCGAGCGTGTGGCGCTGCTGAAAGGCATGCCGGTGCATCGTCTGGGCCGCGTCTATGCGGAGCGCGTGCGGCTCAATCCCGGTGCAAAGGCGCTGGTGCACACGATGAAGGCGCATGGCGCGCGGACGTGTCTGGTGTCGGGTGGGTTCACGTTCTTCACAAGCCGCGTCGCAGAAGATGCGGGCTTCGACGATCATCAGGCGAATGTGCTGGTGGACGATGGATCGGTGCTGCTGGGCGAAGTGCGCGAGCCAATTTTGGGGCGCGAGGCGAAACTGGCGGCGCTGGAGGTCGAAGTGCAGCGGCTCGGCATTGCGGCGGACGATGCGCTCTGCGTCGGCGACGGCGCCAACGACCTTGCGATGATCACACGCGCGGGTCTGGGCGTGGCGTATCACGCGAAACCGATCGTGGCGGCCGAAGCCGACGCGAAGATCGACCACGGCGACCTGACATCGCTGCTGTACCTGCAGGGCTACAGCGATGCGGAGATTGTTCGGTAGTCTCCTCCCTCCACGCAGTGGAGGGAGCGCGCCGGAGGCGCGAGGGCGGGCTTACGCGACGAAGTCGCGTTTGTTTGACGACACCGCACAACGTCAGAAGCCTGGGATTAAAGCGCTTGCGCGCTCTGGCCCGCCCCCTTCGCTTCGCTCAGCCCCCTCCAAGCTTCGCTTGGTGGGGGAAAGAACTAACCCAGCTTCAGCGCCACGTAGGTCAGGGCGCCGTCGCGGTTGATGAGCAAGAGCACAACCTTGCTGCCGGCTTTCGTATCCGCATCGACGCGCTTCGATACGTCGTCGGGGGTGCGGACGGGCTGGTTGTGGACCGCCACGATCACGTCGCCGGGGCGGATGTTGGTGTCTTCGGCGGGGCTGCCGGGGTCGACGTTGGTGACGACGACGCCCTGCACTTTCGGGCTGACGTGGAACTGGCCCCGGGCGTTGTTGTCGAGCGCGCCGAGCGACAAGCCAAGCTTGCCGAGCTTT
>DATAHD010000433.1:0-13337 GCA_036263395.1 Rhizomicrobium sp.
CTCGACATCGTCAACAACCGGCTTGTGCCCAACGCGATGGAGCCGCGCGCCGCGATCGGCGAATACGATGCCGGCACCGGCAACTACACACTGACGACCACCAGCCAGAACCCGCATGTTGCGCGCCTCGTGCTCTCCGCTTTCGTCGGCGTTGCGCCGGAGCACAAGCTGCGTGTCATCGCGCCGGATGTCGGCGGCGGATTCGGCTCGAAGATCTTCATCTATCCGGAAGAAACGGTGTGCGCCTGGGCCGCGGCCAAGGTGAACCGCCCGGTGAAATGGACGGCGGAACGTAGCGAGAGCTTCCTCACCGACGCGCATGGCCGCGATCACGTGACCAAGGCCGCACTGGCGCTGGATGCCAACGGCCGGATCATCGGTTTGCGTTGCAAGACCATCGCGAACATCGGCGCCTATATGTCGACGTTCTCCTCGTCGGTGCCGACGTATCTCTACGCGACGCTGTTGTCGGGCCAGTACAATATTCCGGCGATCTATGCCGAGGTGCAGGCGGTCTACACCAACACGGCGCCTGTCGATGCCTATCGCGGTGCGGGCCGCCCCGAAGCGACCTATGTCGTCGAACGTCTCGTCGAAGAAGCGGCGCGGCAGTTGAAGATCGATCCGGCGGAGCTGCGCCGCCGCAACTTCATCACCCAGTTCCCGCATCAGACGCCGGTGATCATGGCGTATGACGTCGGCGACTATAACGCCTCGCTCGATGCCGCGATGAAGACCGCCGACGTGGCGGGCTTTGCCGCGCGCAAGGCGGAAGCGGCGAAGAAGAACAAAGTGCGTGGCCTCGGCTACTCTACTTACATCGAAGCGTGCGGTATCGCGCCGTCACAGGCGGTGGGTTCGCTCGGCGCTGGCGTCGGCTTGTGGGAATCCGCCGAAGTGCGCGTGAACCCGACCGGATCGGTGGAAGTGCTGACCGGCAGCCACTCTCATGGGCAGGGCCATGAGACGACGTTCGCACAGCTCGTCGCTGACAAGCTCGGCATTTCCATCGACCAGATCGAAATCGTGCACGGCGACACCGACAAGGTGCAGTTCGGCATGGGCACGTACGGCTCGCGTTCCGGCGCCGTCGGCATGAGCGCCATCTCCAAGGCGTGCGACAAGGTCATCGATAAGGCGAAGAAGATCGCGGCGCATGTGATGGAAGTGGCGCAGGGCGATGTGACGTTCGAGGACGGACAGTTCGCCGGCATTCACTCCAACAAGAAGCTCGCCTTCGCCGAAGTCGCGCTTGCCGCCTATGTCGGCCACAAATTCCCGACCGATCAGATCGAGCCCGGCCTGAAGGAAACCTCGTTCTACGACCCGCTGAACTTCACCTTCCCGGCCGGTTGCCACATCTGTGAGGTGGAGATCGACCGCGATACGGGTGTGACGGAGATCGTGAACTTCGTCGCCGTCGACGACTTCGGCACCGTCATCAATCCGATGATCGTCGAGGGCCAAGTGCATGGCGGCATCGCGCAGGGCATCGGTCAGGCGATGATGGAGAACAGTGTCTACGACAGGGAAAGCGGCCAGCTCGTGAGCGGCACGTTCATGGACTACACCATGCCCCGCGCCCACGATCTGCCGGATTTCAAGGTCGGCATGACGATCACCCCGTGCCCGTCCAACCCGCTCGGCATCAAAGGCTGCGGCGAGGCCGGCGCCATCGCCGCCCCGGCCGCGTTCATGAACGCGATCACCGACGCACTGGGCGTGAAAACCTTCGACATGCCGGCGACGCCGGAGAAGGTGTGGCGGGCGTTGAACAACGCCTGACAAGGACGAGAGACGCGCTCTGCCTCCATCTCCCCCTTGTGGGAGGTCGCTCGCGCCAGCGAGCGGGTGGGGGTTGCGCGCGGCGGCGCGCCAGCAAAGAATCTCTGGAAGCCGCCCCCCACCCGGAATGCTACGCATTCCGACCTCCCCACAAGGGGGAGGTGCGAGAGATTCATGCGCCTCGAAAAACTTCCACCGATCCGTTCGTCCTTACAGCCGAGCAACCATCCCTACCTCAACGGTGCGTGGACGCCCCTCATGGAGGAAGTGAACGCGTGGGATCTCGATGTCATCGAGGGTCGCATCCCGGCCGATATTGACGGCCTCTATCTGCGCAACACCGAGAACCAGATACATCAGCCGCTGGGGCGCTTCCATCCGTTCGATGGTGACGCGATGCTGCATCAGATCAGTTTTCGGGACGGCAAGGCGAACTACCGCAATCGGTTCGTGCGCACGCGCTGCTTTACCGCAGAGCAGGAGGTGAATGCCTCGCTGTGGGGCGGGCTTGCTGATCCGGTGCAGGTGTCGCAGCGCCGCGGCTTCGGCGCGCATGGCTCGCTGAAAGACAATGCCAGCACCGACGTGGTAGTGCATGCGGGCCGCGCGCTCGCGACGTTCTATCAGTGCGGCGAGGGTTATCAGCTCGATCCCGAAACGCTGGACGATACCGGCGTCGCGCCGTGGGTTCCGCTCGATGGCATCAGCGCGCATCCCAAGCTCGACGAACACACTGGCGAGTTGATGTTCTTCAACTATTCGAAGGCCGTGCCGCATCTGCACTACGGCGTCGTCGGTGCCGACGGGCGGCTCAAGCACTATGTGCCGATCGATCTGCCCGGCCCGCGCCTGCCGCACGACATGGCGTTCACCGAGCACTATTCGATCTTGAATGACCTTCCCGTGTTCTGGGACGCGGAGCTGCTCAAGCGCGACATCCACGCGGTGCGCAAGCATGACGGCCTGCCGTCGCGCTTCGGCATCATCCCGCGCTTCGGCAGCAATGCAGACATCAGATGGTTCGAAGCGTCGCCGACCTATGTGCTGCATTGGGTGAATGCGTATGAGGACGGCGATGAGGTCGTGCTCGACGGCTACTTCCAGGAAGAGCCGACGCCGAAGCCGCACAAGCATGCGCAGCCGGGCTTCGAGCACATGATGGCCTATCTCGACATGCACTCCTTCCGTTCCAAGCTGCATCGCTGGCGCTTCGATATGCGCACCGGCAAGACGCGTGAAGAACGGCTCGACGATCGCGTGCTGGAATTCGGCTTGATCAACGGCCGCAGCGGCGGGCGGAAACACCGCTACGCCTATTCGACGACATCGAAACCTGGCTGGTTCCTGTTCGACGGATTCGTGAAGCACGATCTGGAGAGCGGCGACAGCAAGACTCTACGGCTGGGTGAAGGCCGTTATGGCAGCGAAGCGCCGTTCGCGCCGCGCATCGACGCGAAGAGCGAAGACGACGGCTATCTGGTGAGCTTCGTCACCGACGAAAACACCGGTACGTCGGAGTGCATCCTCGTCGATGCGCAGACGTTCGACGTGACAACCCGCATCGCGCTCCCCCACAAACTCTGCAGCGGCACCCACGCAACTTGGACGAATAGGGAGCAGCTGCGTTGACTTCCCCCTCCGCTTGGCGGAGGGGGCGAGACATCGCTTAGCGATGGATCGGGGGAGGATCGCGGGGATGAGGCTCGTTCTGCACGATCCTCCCCCGCGCTTCGCGCGCCCCCTCCACCGAGTGGAGGGGGAAGCTATTGCTTCCGCATCGCATCCCGAAGCGGCCGATAGCTGATCAGCTTCGCGTCCGCCTTCTTCACCAGCGCGCGCAGCTCCTCATCCATCAAACACGCATAATCATGCGTACGAATCCACGCCTGCGTCTTGTCGTACCCTTGCAACTCTGGTCCGTCCTCCACCGGATGCATGCAGAACTCCGTCACACCGGGCCGCAGCGCCGGCAGCATCTCGTGCAGCACGTCGCGGCTCGGCCGGCCCCATTGCATCACGAAGCGGTCGGGATACAGCCGCCCGGCATCCGTCGCAGGCGCGCGCGCAAAGATACCCGCCTTCTGCTCGGCGCTCGCGCTGCCAAGCCGCATCGGCAGGTCGTAGTCGATGGCGAGCTTCAGTGCCAATTGTGAGAACCGCGCGTCATACGACAGCGCACCCATGTGATTGTCGATATGCGTGACATCGATGCCCCACGCCAACGCCTGATCGATCTGCGCCCGGCACTCGGCCTCCGCATCCTCCAGCCGCGCGTTGCGAAACACCTCCTGGATCGTCGTCGGCAGATAGCCATCCGCATCGTGCAGCGACTTCGCGCCGGTCAGGGAGCGCCAGCGGTAATCCGGGTACTCGGCCGTCAGGGTCAGGTGCACCCCGACGTCGAGGTCCTTGAAGCGGTCCACCGCCTCGCGCGCCCACGGGCACGGCACCATCAATGTCGCGCTCGTCGCCCAGCCCTCACGCATCGCCCGCTCCGCCGCCACGTTGCAGGCATGGCTGGAGCCGATGTCGTCGCAGTTCACGATCATGATGCGGTCGTCCGGGCCAAAGCCCAGGCGTTCGGCAAGACTGGTCATCGCGGCCTCTTTCACAACCCGGCCAACATTCTAGAGTGACCGGCGGGGAGAGAAAACGATGGCTGAACTCAGGCCCTTCCGTGCGGGCGACCTCGACGCGATCTACAGCATCTGTCTGGAAACGGGCGACAGCGGAAAGGACGCGACGCACCTTTACGCCGACCCGAAGGTGATCGGCCACATCTATGCCGGGCCTTATGGCGTGCTCGAGCCGGAGAGCGCCTTCGTGCTGGAAGATGCGGAAGGTGTCGGCGGCTACATTCTGGGCGCCTTCGACACGCACGCGTTCGAAAAGCGGCTGGAGACCGAATGGTGGCCCGAGCTGCGCAGCCGCTACGCCGATCCCGGCACGGAGGCCAGATCGCGCGATGAGCGCATGGCATGGCTGATCCACCATCCTTCGCGCACACCGCGCCGCATCACCGAGCCGTATCCCTCGCATCTCCACATCGACATGGTGCCGCGGTTTCAGGGCAAGGGCTGGGGCAAACGGCTGATCGACACCTGGCTCGGCGCGATGAAGGACCGCGGCTCGCGCGGCGCCCACCTCGGCGTCGGTTTCACGAACGAGCGCGCGGTGCGGTTCTACCGTACATACGGCTTCACCGAGGCCGAGCGGCTGGATGCGCCGTACAACATGTACTGGTTCGCGACGGCGTTCTGATCCTCCTCCTCTCACAACTTAAATTGATGCCCATGCGTGCTGCCGCATAACGGCCACCGGTATTTCGCTGTTGCCCGGCGTCGCCGCGGCGATACGATCCGGCAGCATCGTTTCGGGGGATTTCATGCGCCGCGCCATTCTGTTCGCCACCGCGTCACTCTTGTTCAGCGGCGGTGTCTTCGCCGCGACGGTCGCGCCGCCGGCCAATGAGATCGAAGCCGAGGCCATGTTCGATACCGGCATCCATGCCGACGAACTGCGCGGCTGGATGAAGACGATGGCGGCGGAGCCCAACCATGTCGGCTCGCCGCACGACAAAGCGAACGCCGAATACGTCCTGAAGCAGTTCAAGGACTGGGGCTGGGATGCCCATATCGAAGAATTCCAGGTGCTCTATCCGACACCGATCACGGCGTCGCTGGAGCTGACCGGGAAGACACCCTTCAAGGCGACGTTGCAGGAAAAGCCGATCCCCGGCGATTCCAGCGCCACCGCCAGGCAGTACGCGCTGCCCGCCTATGTCGCTTATCAGGGCGACGGCGATGTCACCGCGCCGCTGGTCTACGTTAACTACGGCATGCAGGACGATTACAAGGCGCTCGAACGCATGGGCGTCAGCGTCAAAGGCAAGATCGTCGTCACGCGCTACGGCGGCGGATGGCGCGGCCTGAAGCCGAAGCTGGCGCAGGACCACGGCGCCGTCGGCTGCATCATCTATTCCGATCCCGCCGACGACGGCTATGGACAGGACAGCGTCTACCCAAACGGGCCGCAACGCCCGCCGCAGGGGATTCAGCGCGGCTCCGTCGCCGATATGCCTATCTATCCGGGCGATCCGCTGACGCCGGGTGTCGGTGCGACGAAGGATGCGAAGCGGCTGACGCGCGAGACGGCGGCGACGATTCTCAAAATCCCGACGCTGCCGATCTCCTATGCCGATGCGAAGGTGATGCTCGCGTCGATGGACGGCAACGTGGTGCCCGACAACTGGAAGGGCACACTGCCGATCACCTATCGCGTCGGCGGCAGCAGCACGGCCACGGCACATATGGTCGTGAAGTCGGACTGGTCGCTGAAGACGATCTACGACGTGATCGCGACGATGAAGGGCTCCACCTATCCCGACCAATGGGTGATGCGCGGCAATCATCACGATGGCTGGGTGTTCGGTGCGTCCGATCCGCTCTCAGGCCACGTCGCGATGATGGCGGAAGCGAAGTCCATAGGCGAACTCGCCAAAACCGGCTGGCGGCCGAAGCGCACGCTGGTCTACGCAAGCTGGGACGCTGAAGAGCCGATGCTGCTCGGCTCCACCGAGTGGGTGGAAACCCATGCCGACGAGCTGCAGAAGAAGCTGGTCGTCTACATCAACTCGGACGGCAACGGCCGCGGCTTCCTGAATGCCGGCGGCAATCACGACTTCCAGTTCATCGTAAACCAGGTTGCGATGGCGGTGACCGATCCGGAAACAAAGGTCGACGTGCGGGAGCGCCTGAAGGCCGGCATTCGTGTTGCCGCGCTCGGCCCGGATGCCAATCCCGGCATCGCCGCCAAGGCGAAGGTCGTCGCCGATCCGATGAAGGACGTGCCGATTGATGCGCTCGGTTCCGGCTCCGACTATTCGGCATTCATCGAACATCTCGGCGTGCCGGCGCTCAATATCGGCTTTGGCGGCGAGGGCGATGCTGGCGGCGTCTATCACTCGCGCTACGACACGTTCGAACATCACAGCCGCTTCGTCGACCCGGGCTTCGTCTATGACGCACTGCTCGCGAAGATGGCGGGACGGCTGGTGCTGCGCATCGCCGAAGCCGACCTGCCGGTGCAGCATGCCGGCGATTTCGCCGACACCATCGCGTTTTATCTGAAGGACGTGGAGAAGCTCGCCGACACGCGGCGCGAAGCGGCGGAGACGCAGGCCGATCTCCTCCGGACCAATGCCTTTGCGTTGGCCGACGATCCGACCCACACGCATGCTGCGCCGACGGCGCTGCTCGCAGTGCCGAAGTTCGACTTCAAGGCGATGGACGATGCCGCCGCTGCTCTGAAGAAGAGCGCGGATGCCTACGACGCGGCGCTGGCGAAGAACGGTGCGCATCTGGCGGACGATAAGGTCGCGAAGCTGCAGGCGCTGATGCTGACCTTGAGCCAGACGCTGACCTCACCGACCGGGCTTCCCGGCCGGCCGTGGTACCGCAACCTGATCTACGCGCCCGGCCGCTACACCGGCTACGGCGCGAAGACGCTGCCCGGCATCCGCGAGGCCATCGAGGACCAGCGCTTCGACGATGTGCCGACCTATGTGAAGCTGACGGCGGACGTGCTCAACGCCTACAGCGCACGGCTCGATCAGGCGACGGCGGTGCTAAACGGCGGCTAACAAAAACGGTTGTCATCCCGGCCGCAGTGGAGCGTAGCGCAACGAAGAACCGGGACCCATTGGGCCGACGCTTCGGACGTCCGGAGCTTCGCGGATAGATGGGGCCCGGCTCGCGCTTCGCTACGCTCCGCTTGGCCGGGATGACAAGCTAACTTGTTGGTGAACTCCACACCCCAAACGGCACCACCTTGTTGTGCGCGTCGTGCCCGATATCCGCACGGCCGAGATATTTGATGCCCGACATCGTGCACCAATGCTGCGCGATCTCTTCCTCAGTCTGACCGAACGGCGGATCATTGCCGGGGATGTTGCTGCAGCGGCCAAGCTTCAGCCCGGCAACCCTGCGGATGTCCGGGTTCGACGTGACGTGAAACATCGCGCGGTCGATCGCGTAGAGATACTCCGACACCTCTTCCAGCATCAGCACATGCCCGGTGAGGTCCGGCTGCAGCGGCGTGCCGATCATCTGGCTGAGCACGATCAGGTTGAACGCCGCCGTGGGCACGCCGCTCAGCACAGTCGGCTCTAGCGTGTCCGTGCGCTGCTGCATCAGGAAGTCGAGTGCCCGCCGCACCGCCGCCTCACCGCCATCGCGCCGGATGTCGTAGGCCACCGGCCCATGCGCGACGCGGTAACCATGCTTGTAGAGCCCGGCGAGCAGAAACCCCGCATCGCTGTAGCCGAGATAGGTCTTGCGCCTGGCCGCCGGCTCAAGGCCGCGCAGCACCACCTCGGCAATCCGCCCCGAGCCATAGCCGCCGCGCGCGATCCACAGCGCGTCGAACGCCGGATCGTTGGCGATCTCGAGGAAGGCGCCCGCCCGCGCGGCGTCGCTGCCGGCGAAATGCCCCGCTGTTCCGAAGCACTGCGGATGAAAGTAAACCTGCGCGCCGGGATACTCGGCCCCCGCGAAGGCGCGGACCCGGTCGGCGATCTCCGGCAGCATGCGCGAAGCGGGCGCGACGATACCGATCCTGAATTTGCTCATGCCCGCGCTTTGCTTGTCCGCTGCGCCCGCTTATAGCTTTCGCCCATGGCGGATCACAGGCCCTATTTCTTTTGCGGCATCGGCGGCAGCGGCATGTTGCCCCTCGCGATGATCGTTAAGGCAAACGGTCATCCAATTTCGGGCAGCGACCGTGCGCTCGATCAGGGCCGGTTAACGGAGAAGTTCGACTACCTGCGCGCCCGCGGTGCGACTTTGTTTCCGCAGGACGGCAGTGGCGTAACGCCCGACACCATCGTCGTCGCCTCGACCGCGGTGGAAGCGACGATCCCCGACGTGAAGGCGGCGCAGGACAAGGGCGCCACCTTGATGACGCGCGCCGAACTGCTGGCGCAGCTGTTCAATGCGGCGAAGACCAGCGTCGGTGTTGCCGGCACCAGCGGCAAATCCACCACCACCGGCATGATCGGATGGGTGCTGCACGAGACGGGCCGCGATCCTACCGTGATGAACGGCGCGGTGATGAAGAACTTCGCAAGCGGCGATGCGCCGTTCGCCAGCGCCCTCGTCGGCCAGAGCGGCATCTTTGTCAGCGAGGTGGATGAGAGCGACGGCTCCATCGCCCGCTACACGCCGCGCATTGCGGTGCTGAACAACATCTCGCTCGACCACAAATCGATGGACGAGCTGCGCGTCCTGTTCCGCGATTTCCTCGCCAAAGCCGACACCGCGGTGATCAATCGCGACGACGTCGAGACTGCGGTGCTGGCGGCACAAATCCCGGCGGAGAAAGTCCACTCCTTCAGCCTGCGCGATGCAGATGCCGACCTCGTCGCGAGCGCGATCACGCCAGCGCCCGATGGCATCGCCTTCGATGTGCACGAACGCAAGACCGGCGCGTCGGTGCATGTGCATCTGCGCGTGCCGGGCCGCCACAATATCTCCAACGCGCTTGCGGCGCTTGCTGTCGCGCGAGCGGTCGGTGTGCCTTTGGCAGATGCGGCCAAAGCACTCGAACAGTTCGGTGGTGTGAAACGGCGGCTCGAAACTGTCGGTACCGCGAACGGTATCACGGTGATCGACGACTTCGGCCACAACCCGGACAAGATCGCCGCCACGCTCAACACGCTGCACGACTTCCCCGGCCGGTTGCTGGTGATGTTCCAACCGCACGGCTATGGCCCGCTCGCCAAGATGCGTGCCGAGTTCATCCAGGTCTTCGTCACGCACCTGCGCGAAGCCGACACCCTGCTGATGCCGGAGCCGGTCTATTTCGGCGGCACGGTGGATCGCAGCGTCTCCAGCGCCGACATCGCCGAAGGCATCCGTGCGGGTAGCCGCACCGCGCAAGCCCTGCCGGATCGTGCGGCTTGCGGTGTCGAACTCGTCGCTATAGCCAAACCCGGCGACCGCATCGTGGTGATGGGTGCGCGCGACGACACCCTCTCCCACTTCGCCGCCGAGCTGCTCGAAAAGATCGCGGCCCGCTAAGCGCCGACCACGCCGCTCTCGATCAGACGATCGGCCTCAGCACCGAAGCCGAACTCGTTCAGAATCGCCTTGGAGTGCTCGCCGATTTCCGGCGCCATGCGGGGCGCGGTTTTCTCCACGCCGTCGATGCGCACGGGGCTGTCGATCGTTTGCATGAACGAGCCTTCGATGTGGCGGAAGAACTTGTTCTCTTCCACCTGCACGTCGTCGGTGTGATCGACCGTGCGGTTGACGATGCCGACCGGGAGACCCGCTTTGTTGAAACGCTCCAGCCAGGTCGGCCAGTCCGCTGTTTCCATCACCGCGTGAAGCGTCGTCTGAAGTTCGACAAGGTTGGCTTTGCGCGCTTCGGAGGTCGAGAAGCGCGGATCGTTGAGCAGATCGGGCCGGTCGATGGTGGCGATCAGGCGCGGCCAGTCGCGCGTGTCGTTGATGATGACGAGCATGAACCAGCGGCCGCAGCTGGCGCGATAGAGCCCGGCGAGCGCGCTCCTCTGGCGCGGCGCCATCAGGTCGGCGCCACACAGCATCGCCTGAGTCAGCACGCCGTTCGACCACAGCCCGTTGGCGAGCAGCGAGGTCTGCACATGACTGCCCTTGCCGGTCTTGGTGCGGCGATAGAGAGCGCTGACGATACCGGCATAGAGCGACGTCGCGGTCGGATGATCGCCCATGCCCGGCACGGAGAATCCCGGCGGCGTATCCGGTGTTGCGCGCACATGGTCCATCAGGCCGGACCGCGCCCACCACGCGGTGGTGTCGTAGCCGGTGCGGTCGGCATCGGGACCTTCTTCGCCATAGGGCGTGATCGAGGCGTAGATCAGTTTGTCGTTCAGCGGCATCAGGTCGGGCGCGTTGAGCTTCAGCTTGCGCCGCACCGGGCCGGGGAAGTTGGTGACAAAGACATCCGCCTTCTTCACCAGCGCCTCGAAGATACGCCGGCCGTCCGGTGCTTTCAGATCGAGCGCAAGGCTTTCCTTGTTGCGGTTGTCGAGCAGCCAGCCGAAATCGTGCTCACACGCGGGCACACCGGGCATGTGACGGAACTGGCGATAGGAGTCGCCGATCTCCGGCGGTTCGACCTTGATCACGCGGGCGCCGAAGTCCGACAGAATGGTCGCCGCCGCCGGCCCGGCAATGAAACTCGCGCAATCGATCACCAGCAGATCGCTGAAAAGACCATCGGCCATGACACTCCCCGAATTGTTTTGCCGCCATTAGACCGCAGAGCCGCGCGGCGGTCACGTGTCTTTGGCGGCAAGCCACGCGAGCGCGCCTTTCGCAGCGGCAACGCCAGTGGCGAAGCTGGCTTGCAGGAGGTAGCCGCCGGTGGGGGCTTCCCAGTCGAGCATTTCGCCGGCGGCGAATGTGCCGGGCCAGTTGCGCAACATCAGGTGTGCATCGAGTGCATCGAAACGCAGACCGCCCGCGGTGGAGATGGCGCGCTCCAGCGGCTGGATGCCTGTCACGGTGAGCGGCAGGTGCTTGATGCGATGCGGCAAGGTCGCGGGATCGAGCGTCACGCCGAAGGCTTCGCGCAGCAGGTTGATCTCCAGTGGCGAGAGGCCGAGCGCCTTGCGCAGATAGTTGGTCATCGACTCGGTGCCGCGCGGCTTTTGTAGATTCTGCGTCAGCGCGTCTTCCGTGATGCCGGGTCGCAGATCGATGCTGAGCGTCGCCAAGCCGTGCGTGGCGATGGTCTGGCGCAGCGCCGCCGAGATCGCATAGATCGCGCCACCTTCGATGCCGTAGCGCGTAATCGTCGCTTCGCCGCGCGCGCGCCGCACAAACCGAAAGGCCGCGTTCTTCAGCGGCTGCCCAGCGAAACGGTCGCGAAACACCTCACTCCACGCGACAGTGAAACCGGCATTCGCCGGTCGCAGCGGCGCGACTGCATCGCTCGGCAGCAGCGCGGTCCATGCACCGTCACCACCCAGCTTCGGCCAGCTCGCGCCGCCGAGCGCGAGCACCGTCACATCCGGCCGCACCAGCACCGTCTCGCCTGCGGCGGCAAAGCGCAGGGCGCCGTCATCGCTCCATCCCTGCCAGTCGTGCCGCACGCGAAACTGCACGCCTTGTTCGCGCAGCCGCACCAGCCAAGCGCGCAGCAGCGGCGAGGCTTTCATCGTCTTTGGAAACACACGGCCGCTGGACCCGACGAACGTCGCCTGCCCGAGACCTTCGGCCCACGCGGTCAACGCCGCCGGCGGAAACGCTTCCAGCACGGGCCGCAAGGTGTCCGCCTCTACACCGTATCGGGCGACGAAGTGATCGAAGTCCTCCGAATGCGTCAGGTTGAGGCCGCCGCGCCCTGCCATCAGGAACTTACGGCCGACCGACGGCATGCGGTCGTACACCGTCACCGCCACACCGGCGGCGCTCAATATCTCCGCCGCCATCAATCCGGCAGGGCCGCCGCCGATCACGGCGGCGGTGCGTTGCGCGACATCGTCAGCCAAAAGCGAGCCGGTCCTTGTTGTCGCGCATCAGGCTGGAAAGGCCCATCAAGGTGTCGAAGCCGAGGCCGGAGGGCATGCCGGTTTCGGGATCTGCGACCATCGCCTTGTAGGCTGCGCTCGCCATTTTCTCCCACTTGCCGGCGGGCTTCTTGATCTCGAGCTGCGCCATCGTTGCCTTCAGCACAATGCGGACGATGGGATCGCGGAACGCGGGTGGTTTCATCAGGCTGGGATGCTCGCCCGCCATCTGCCAGCCATTGGCCAGCGCCCATGCGGTGAGTTCGTCCTTGGTCATCGGGCGGCCTTTGGTTGCGTCACGCCAACCTAGCACCGGCGCGCGGACATATAGTAGTAAGCGACGATATGTTGCGCCTCACCGAGATCAAACTGCCGCTGGACCACGCGCCGGGCGCCGTGCGCGCCGCGGTGCTGAAAAAGCTGCGGATCGGCGGCGACACGCTGACCGGGCTCACCGTGTTCAAACGGGCTCACGACGCGCGCAAGAAGAACGCCATCGCGCTGATCTACACCGTCGATGTTGCGCTGAAGAACGAAGCGCAGGTGCTGCAGCAGTTCACGCGCGATCCGCATGTGAAGCCGGCGCCGGATATGGAATACCGCTTCGTGGCGCAGGCGCCGGCCGATTTGCGCCGCCGCCCGGTGGTGATCGGCGCGGGGCCGTGCGGCTTGTTCGCAGCGCTGATCCTGGCGCAATCCGGTTTCCGCCCCATCATCCTGGAGCGCGGCAAGGTGGTGCGCGAACGCACGAAAGACACCTGGGGCCTGTGGCGGCGTTCGGAGCTCAATCCTGAATCCAATGTCCAGTTCGGGGAAGGCGGCGCCGGCACCTTCTCGGACGGCAAGCTCTATAGCCAGATCAAGGATCCGCGCCATCTGGGCCGCAAGGTTCTGACCGAATTCGTCAAGGCCGGCGCGCCGGAGGAAATCCTCACCGAAGCCCATCCCCATATCGGCACCTTCCGCCTGGTGACGATGGTGGAATCCATTCGCGAAA
>DATAHD010000434.1:0-2946 GCA_036263395.1 Rhizomicrobium sp.
TCTTCCGGCGTCGCGCTCGGCAGAGTGATGACAGAAGCAGCAGGCGCCGGCGCGGCGGGCACCGCGGTTTCAGCAACAACACCATGCAACGGAAGCAATGTGGCGGCGGCCAGTGCCGACGCGATGACCAACTTACGCATATCTCTCCCCGATCCCCTCAACTCACCCGCGCATGGATGTCATCGCGCGCGCGATACAGATTCCAGAACGCCTCGGCGATGGTGTCCGCCGAGATGGTGGCGCCACCGTTGTCGGACGCCGACCCCTTCACAAGCCCCGCCACCATGACTTCGCCGACATAAACCCCTTTCGGCTTCAGTGCTGCCGACAACATGCCGGCCAGCTTGTGCTTTGCGGCATTGGCAAGCGCGAGGCCCATCACCTTCATGCCGACCGCCATCGCATCGATCTGCGGATTGTTCTCGCCGAACGCGCCGTTGGTGATCAGCACCGCACCGTCCTTGGCCGCCTCCAGGTCGGGCAGGGCGTCCTGCACCGCGGCCAGCAGCCCAACCACCGCGATGTCGAATGTCGCGCGCAGCATCACCGCATCGCTCGACATCAGATCGCCCGCGATCGCGCCGTCGAACGCGTTCCAGTGCAGCGCCGTGATCGGCCCCAGCCCGGCGCGCACCTTGCCCAGCGCGGCCCGGATGGAGACCGGATCGCTCGCATCCGCGGGAAACGCCGCCGCCTTGATGCCCTTGGCGGTCAGCGCCGCGACCCCGTCCGCCAGTTTCTGGGCATTTCGGGCCACCAGCGCGACCGCGAACCCTTCGGCGCCAAATTTCTGCGCCACAGCCGAGGAAATCCCCGGCCCGTACCCGACAACCACGATTGTTTTCGCCATCTGCGACCCTCGCGAAGGGCCGCGACAGTGATCGAAAGTGTCGCGCCCGTCCATTGGACAACACTTATGTTGCAGTGCACAGTGCGCCGCCCTAACCCCACGGCATGATCCCGGCCATTCAAGTTGCCGGCCCACACGCAGACAGCAAAGCCATGACCGAACGCGACAAGCCCTGGATTTTCCGCACCTATGCCGGCCACTCGAGCGCCAAGGCCTCGAACGCGCTCTATCGCACCAACCTGGCAAAGGGGCAGACGGGCCTCAGCGTCGCCTTCGATCTGCCGACCCAGACGGGCTACGACAGCGACGACGTCATCTGCAAAGGCGAAGTCGGCAAGGTCGGCGTGCCGGTCTCCCACATCGGCGATATGCGCGCGCTGTTCGACGGAATCCCGCTCGACAAGATGAACACGTCGATGACGATCAACGCGCCGGCCGCCTGGCTGCTCGCGCTCTATGTCGCCGTCGCGGACGAGCAGGGCGCGCCGCGCTCGAGCCTCACCGGCACGACGCAGAACGACATCATCAAGGAATATCTCGCGCGCGGCACCTACATCTTCCCGCCCAAGCCGGCGCTGCGCCTGACGACGGACACCATCGCCTTCACGACAGCCGAGGTGCCGAAGTGGAATCCGATCAACCTCTGCTCGTATCACCTGCAGGAAGCGGGCGCCGATGCGGTGGAGGAAGCCGCCTTCGCGCTCGCCACCGCCGTCTCCACGCTCGACGCGTGCAAGAAGCGTGGCGCGATCCCGCCGGAAGAATTCCCCAAGGCCGTCGGCCGCATGAGCTTCTTCGTCAACAGCGGCGTGAAGTTCATCACCGAGATCTGCAAGCTGCGCGCCATGGGCCAGCTGTGGGATGAGATCACGCGCGACCGCTACGGCGTCACCGATCCCAAGCTGCGTCTCTTCCGCTATGGCGTGCAGGTGAATTCCTTGGGGCTCACCGAGCAGCAGCCGGAAAACAACGTCTATCGCGTGCTCTTCAGCATGCTCGGCGTCACGCTCTCCAAGAACGCGCGCGCCCGCGCGGTACAGCTTCCGGCATGGAACGAAGCCCTCGGTCTGCCGCGCCCGTGGGATCAGCAGTGGTCGCTGCGCCTGATGCAGATCGGCGCCTTCGAAACCGACATGCTGGAATACGAAGACATCTTCGACGGCTCGAAAGTCATCACCGAAAAAGTCGAGCAGCTGAAAACCCAGATCCGCGAAGAGATGGCGCGCATTGAAAAGTTCGGCGGCACCGGCACGCAGGAAGCGCTCGAATATATGAAAGAGCGTCTGGTCGCCTCCAACGCCGCGCGCGTGGAAGCGATCGAACGCGGCGATGAAATCCGCGTCGGCGTCAACGCCTATCAGGAAACCGAACCGTCCCCGCTGATGGCCGGCAACGGCAGCTTCATGACGGTCGACGAATCCGCCGAAGCGGAGCAAATCGCGCGCTTGAAGGAATGGCGTGCGTCACGCGACGAGACGCAGGTGCGCGCCGCGCTCGCCGCCCTCGAAGCCGCCGCGAAGGATGAGAACATCAACCTCATGCCGGCCTCGATCGACTGCGCCAAGGCCGGCGTCACCACCGGCGAGTGGGCCAGTGCGCTGCGCCGCGTGTTCGGCGAATACCGTGCCCCCACTGGGGTCGCCGCCACCGGCCCGGCGCGCAACGATGAACGTATCGGCGCCTTGCGCGAAGAAGTCGCCGCCGCGTCCAAAAAGCTCGGCCGCAAGCTCACCTTCCTCGTCGCCAAGCCGGGCCTCGACGGCCATAGCAACGGCGCCGAACAGATCGCCATCCGCGCCCGCGACGCCGGCATGGACGTCATCTACGACGGCATCCGCTTCTCACCCGACCAGATCGTGGAGGCCGCAAAGGAAAAGCAGCCCCACCTCATCGGCCTCTCGATTTTGTCGGGCAGCCATGTGTCGCTGGCGAAGGACGTGATGACGAAGCTGAAAACCGCGGGCCTGCAAACCAAAGTCATCGCCGGTGGCATTATCCCGCCGGAGGACGAAGCCGCGCTAAAGGCCGCCGGCATTGAAGCCGTGTTCAGCCCCAAGGACTACGACCTCAACCAGATCATGCACGGCCTGGTGGAA
>DATAHD010000435.1:0-4919 GCA_036263395.1 Rhizomicrobium sp.
GGCTATGACGACGACGCGCAAGGCGTGGCCCTGCTGCGGGCGGGCGACGGCGCCAAGATCACGCGCATGTCGCAATACATCCACGCCCGCGAAGAGCAGGGCGACTACGGCCAGGGTTCGAACATCGCGCTCGTCGAAGCGTCGGGCGAAATCGTCGATGGCACGGCGGGCCGTGGGGGGCTGTTCGGACAAGATGGTGCGATTGCGGGCGACGACATGGCACAGGCCATTCGCAGCGCCACGGAAGACAACTCGGTAAAGGCCATCCTGCTGCGCGTCGACTCGCCTGGCGGATCGGTTGCGGCGTCGGACCAGATCCTCGATGCGGTGAAGAAGGCACAGGCCAAGGGCAAACCGGTTGTGGTCAGCATGGGTTCGCTGGCTGCTTCGGGCGGCTATTACATCTCGCTGTCGGCGAACAGGATCATCGCCGAGCCGGGCACGATCACCGGCTCGATCGGTGTGCTCACCGGCAAGGTGTCGTTCGGCAAGTCGATTGGCCTGCTTGGCGTCGGCGCAAACGAAATCGGCGTCGGCCACAACGCGTTGATGAATTCCTCGCTCTCACCGTACACGCCGGAGCAGTGGGCCGACCTCAACCATCAGGCCGACGTGATCTATGCCGACTTCACGCAGAAGGTGGCCGCCGGGCGCAAGATGCCCCTCGCCAAGGTGCAGGACATCGCCAAGGGCCGCGTGTGGAGCGGCGCCGACGCGCAGAGCCGCGGCCTGGTCGATGAACTCGGCGGCTTCTGGACGGCGGTGGCCGCCGCCAAGAAGCTTGGCGGCATCGCACCGGATGGCGACATCACCTTCAAGCGCTACCCGCGCCAGAAGGGCTTCTTCGACGCGCTCGATGATGTCTTCGGCGGCGCAACGGCCAGCGTGAAAGCGATGCAGGGCGTCGCCCGCGTGATGCAGTCCGCACCCGTGCGGGCCGTGGTTGGCGCGATGAACGAAGCACCGAAAGGCGGCGTGGAGTTGCGGGCGACAAACCTGCCACGCTAGGCCACGCATGCCGATGGGCCGCGGCGTTTGGCAAATTGCCGGACCCCGCGGCCTTCGCTAGCGTCGGGATGAACCGAGGCGCTCATGTTCCTGCAACTGCCCAATCTTCTTACCGATCCAGAAATCGCGCGCCTTCAACAACTGGCGGGCGAGTTGAACTTCCAGGACGGCCGCCTGTCGAATCCGGCGAACGTCACCAAGGACAACCTCCAGGCTGACGCCAGCGATCCGCGTTATGCGGAGTCGTCACAGATGGTGTCGGCCGCATTCGGCCGCTCGCGAGAGTTTCGCGATTTCGCCTTCCCGCGCCGGATGGCCCCGCCGATGCTCACGCGCTACGAGCCGGGCATGAAATACGGTCCGCACGCCGACGTGCCGCACATGACGATCGGCAACACGTCACTGCGCTCCGATCTTTCGGCAACCGTGTTCCTCTCGCATCCGTCGACCTATGAAGGCGGCGAACTCGTCATCCATCTCGGCACGCATCCGGTGGTGATGAAAGGCCTGCCGGGGCAGGTCGTGGTCTACCCGTCCACCACGCTGCACGAGGTGCGGCCGGTGACATCGGGGGCACGCCTCGTCGCGATTACCTTTATCGAGAGCATGATCCCGGACGAGAACCATCGCGGCATGGTCTATGAGCTTAATGAGATCGCGGCAATGGAAGGCGGCAACATGCGCTGGGAAAACCGCGCCCGCCTCGAGACGGTGCGCTACAACCTCACACGGATGTGGACGCGGTCATAACACCGCGCCGATAACGGCGTTCTGCGCGCCGAGCCGTTCCAGCCACGCTAGCGCCCCACCGATCTCTGCCGCATGTTCGCGCCGTGCCTGGCCCATTGCCTGCGCCCGAACCGCATCGCCGTAGGCATACTGATCGGGGGCTTTGGAGTAGCGGTTCAAGGTCGGACTGTCCGCAAGACGCGCAACGGTTTGCGCGTCCGCCGGCAGGCCGAAGTGGCTCAGGATCTGGCCGAGGCCCGCGGTGCGGTCGGCAAGAAAGTGATCGAAATCGACCAACAGCACGCGCTCCCCACCGCTACGCTCAGCCGAGGCCTGCGTCAGCCGCTCCGTCAGCCATGTCATCGCCGCCAGCTTTCCGAGCGACAGCGTATGCAAAACGATGCCGGTCTTGCCCGCCAGCTTGTGCAGGCGGCGCATGCGCTCCGACGCGAAGCCACGCAGATCGAAGATGGCGTTCGGTCCGGCCAACAAGGTCGCAAGATACGGCTCAATCGCCAGATTAAGATAAACGGTCTTCGCCTGCGGCCGTGCCGCCAACAGCGCCGGCGCCAGCCGCCCGGTCGTGCTGGTCGCCTTCACGATAACCGCACGATTGTCGGCATAGCCGCGCGACCAAAGCCGCAATGTGATTTCGAGGATGTGATCGAACTGTGCCCGCGAGAGCAGCGACTCCGGCGCATCCAGCGCGTCATTCACCTCGGCCAGGGTCCGCAAGGGGAGGGGCTCTCGCAACCCCAGCGCACCCGCCTCATCGAGAAGCCGGGACAGCAAGGTCGAGCCGACATGCCCGGCGTGAAAAATGAAATGCAGCGGCAGCCCGCTACCCGTGCCCTGCGCCGCCTGCTGCAGCTGGGTAAAAGTCAGCCAGCTCGCTCGCATCGACGCCGACAGGATGCGGTCGTCCAGAAAACTCGCCGCCCGATACGCCTGCTGGCTGAACGGCACGACAAGCGCCGCCTCGCGAACGAGGTCGATCTTCTGCGGATAAAGATCGGGCGACCGCGCCAGGTCGAGGCCGTTCATGCGGTCGCCGTTCTCTCAGCTCAGCTGTTCTGCGTGACCGAACGCACGAAGCACGGCCCATAATTGTTGGTCGGGATCGCGTCGCCCTTGGTCACGCACTGCTGCGTCCACTGCTCGTAGACGAAGTAGGTCTGCGGCCACTGTTTGGCGGCGCAGGCATTGGTGAACGTGACCGTATATTTGCGGTTCTGCTTGGTTTTGACCGTCATCGTCTGGTCGTTCACGAAGTGCGTGCTCGTCACGTCCTTGAGATTAAGGCAGCGATCGGCAAGTGCCGGAGAGGCGGCCAGTGTCAGCGAAAGTGCGACAATCAACAGTTTCATCTTCGACTCCGTTCGGCCCCCGCGCCCGATACTAGCACAGGCCGCGGCCCGGCTCAGTAGTTCCGGTAGGCGCGATTGGTCCCGCTGCCGGGCACCACGTCGAAGGCGATGGTCAGGCGGACGTCATCGTCGATGAACGGCACCGTGCCGTGCCAGAAGTAAGAGGGGAATAGCACCAGCCGCCCAACCGCCGGTTGCTCGAAATGGTGCGGCCGGTCGAGCCCGCCGAGGTTCAGGTTGGACTCCCCGAACTTGATCCACCCCGCCTGGTCGCGCTCGGCCTGCCGCATGCTTTTCGGCAGCGAGACGTAATAGGCCGAGCTGATCCAGCCGTCGGGGTGGATGTGGTTGGTATGGAACCCCTGCGAGCGTAGGCGGCAGGACCAGGAGCCCGCGACACTGAACGCATCTTCCTTGCGCGACAGGAACGGGTGCGCCGGATCGGGCGGGAGATTGCGGATGTAATCTTCGATGATCTCGAACAGCCGCTCTTTGAACTGCGCGAGGTGGGGCAGGTCCTTGGCGAACAGCTGTCCCATCGTCTGGGTGCCACCGCGCAACGTCTGGTCGAACGGCGCCATCCGGCGGGTGTGGAGCGAGGCGAGTTCGCCCGCGAGATCGGCGTTGAAGGATGCGATGTCGGCATAACCGCGCGGCGGCGGCAGGTCGTATACCTTCACGAACCGCGTCGGATCGAACAATTCGGCAAACTGCCGGTCGCCGGTCTCGCGCTGCGCCAGCGTCGCAAGCCCAAGGCCAAGTTGATTGGTGGGATTGATCTGTCTCGCGATCTCTATGATGCGCTGCGCCTCTGCCGGACGGCGCGCATGCAGCAGAGCGATCGCTTGCTCGGTTCGATGGCCGATATTGGCCGGTTCAATCTCTGCCGCCCGCTCGAAGGTGGGCACCGCTTCGTCAAAGCGCCCCAAGGTGACGAGGCTGCGGGCGAGTGCATTGGCGATATCGGCCCGTTCCGGCGAGAGCGAGTGTGCCTTTTCCAGCAAGACACGGCCTTCCTCGGGCCGGTCCAGCCTCAGACGCATCTCGCCTTCGGCCAGTAGTAGGTCGGGCTTCTCACCGACCTTCTGGCGGGCATGGACATAGGACGTCAGCGCGAGATCCTGCCGCCCCATGGTCCAGGCGAGCGAGCTGAAGTCGTAGTGCGCGTTGAGATATTCCGGGTTGAGATCGATCGCAATGCGATACGCGTCGAGCGCCGCCGCTTCCTGATTGGTGTAGTTCAGCGCGTTTCCCAGCGCATAGTGCGCCTCAAAGGATTGCGGCCGCAGCGCCACCGCTTTGCGCAACGACTGGGTCGCCTCCGCGTGGCGCTGCAGATTGATAAGTACCGTCCCGCGGTAGTAATGCCCGCCAAAGTGCTGCGGATTGGCCGCTACCGCTTTATCCAGCGCCGTGAGTGCTTCGTTGAATTCCTGACGATCGCTCAACAAGGAGCCGATCTGTGTCAGCGCCTCGGCATAGTCGGGCTTGATAGCAACGGCGCGGCGCTGTGCGGCCAGAGCTTCGTCACCGCGGCCAAGCTCGCTCTGCATCAGGCCGAGGTTGTAATACGCTTCCGGATAGGACGCGTTACGCTCCAGTGCTTCGCGATAAGCCGCCGCCGCGCCTTCAATGTCTTTCTTTTTGTGAAGGATGTTGCCCAGATTGTTATGGAGCGTCGCCTCGCGCGGCAGGAGCGCGATGGCCTTGCGGATGAGCGTTTCAGCCTCTGTCAGTTCGCCGCGCATGTTGAGGAGCAGGGACAGATAGTTCAGCGCGGGCACCGCATTCGGCTGCATCTGCAGCACGGAGCGG
>DATAHD010000436.1:0-4325 GCA_036263395.1 Rhizomicrobium sp.
GTGTTGGCGGCGTCCATCGATGCTGCTTTGGCACAATTGCCGGAGCGCCAGAGGGCCGCCATTGTCCTTTGTCATTATCAGGAATGCGGCAACATCGAAGCGTCGGAGATTCTCGGTGTCAGCGTTGAAGCATTGGAGTCCTTGTTGGCGCGTGGCCGCAGGGCGCTCCGAAAGAAGCTCGCATATCTGCGGGACGAGTGAGGAATGCCGAGATGGTTCAGTCAAGAATGAATGAAACAATGACGCTGGAACGGCTGATGACGATCGTCGATGCGTATGGCGCATCGCCCGCGCGCTGGCCGCAAGATGAACGGCAGGCAGCCGAAACATTTGCGGCGGCCAATCCGGCGGCGCAGGCGCTGCTCGCATCGGCGCGCGCTCTCGATGAAGCGCTCGATGGTTCCGCGCGGTTTGCACCGTCGGCGGAACTGTATGGCCGCGCGCTCGCCTCGTTCGATGCCGTGATGGCGCGTCCATCAGTGCGCCGCGTGATCGATCGCATCGCCTACTTCTTCTGGCCGGATGCGCCGCTCTGGAAGCCTTCGGCGGCACTTGCTGCATCGCTCGCGGCGGGTTTGCTGCTGGGCGCGATGAGCCCGCTTACGGTGCCGGTTGCGTCGCCCGATCCCAAACTGACGGTCGCGATGGATGCGCCCGCCAGCACCGACGACGGATTGTAAGATGAGCGAAAGCGGGTCCAGGCCGCGCCGGGCTATCTGGCTGATCCTTTCGGTGTGCCTGAACGTCGTGCTCATCGGCATGCTCGTGGTCGGGATGATGCGCGCCTGGCATCACAAGCAGGAAGCGACCGGCGCGTTCTCGACTCTGTCGATCATCGGTCACCTGCCGCCGGATCGCGCTGCCGCGGTGCAGAAGATTATCGACGCGCACACGCCGCGCATGAACCAGTTGAAGAATGAAGCGCTGCAGTCACGGCTGGCGGCGCGCAAGATTTTCGCCTCGCCCACGATCGACCAGGAGGCCTATCGCAAAGCGCAGGAAGGCATGCGTGCGGCCGACGACGCGATCGAAGTCGAGAAGCTGTCCCAGATGCACGATATCTCCACGGTGCTGACCGCCGAGGAGCGCAAGGCGATCGTCGACCGGGCCAATCATCAAGGTCGTATCGTTCCGGTCAGCAGGGAATAGGGTGCTTGCCCTCCCAAAAAGGAAAAGGCCCGCGGATCGCTCCGCGGGCCTTTTTGTTTGAGGCCGAACCGATCAGAGGCCGGCGCGGATTTCGGTCCACGCGTTGATGATCTTGTCCTTGTCCTTCAGACGCTGCTGGAAGATGCCGCTCTTGAGGAACGTCTCCACGTCGCGCGACAGGCCGAGATTCTCGAACGTCGAGTTCGGCAGCTTGGCCAGGATCGTCTCGTTCGAGGGTTCGTCGCCGATGTGATTGATCGTGTAGTCGGCGGCTTCGTCGGAGAGACCGGAGTCGATCAGCGCCGTCGCCTTGTCGACGTCGGCGGTGTTTTTGTTCATCACCAGACCGCAGACATAGGTGAACATGCCACCCGGCGGGTTCATGTAGGCGACGGGTTTGCCTTCCTTATGAAGCGTCGAATAAGTGATGCGCCATGTCATCGCCGCCACGATCTCACCCGAGGCGAGGCCCTGGCTGAGCGCGGTGTCGTCGCTCGACACCATGCGGACCTGTTTCACCAGCTCCTTCAGCTTTTCCTGCACCTTGCCCCACTGCTCTTCCGTCATGTTGTAGGCGTCGATGCCCATCATGTGCGCGATGAAGGGGACAGTATCGTCGACACCGTCCAGCACCGAGACGCGGCCCTTGTATTTCGGGTCGAACAGAATCTCCCAGCTCGGCTTGTCGACATATTCCGGCGCGAGGTCGGTGCGGAAGGTGATGGAGGTGTTGCCCCAGTATTGCGGCACGAACCACACCTTCGAACCGCCGGCGCTGATGCCGGGCAGGTTGCGCAGCGTCTCGGAGACCTTGTTCCAGTTCTTCAGCTTCGCGGTGTCGATCGGCTGAATGAGACCGGCTTCTTTCCAGCGCGGGAATTCATAGAAGCACGGGCCCATGACATCCGGCTTGTAACCGGCGCGCATCTTGGCGAACGCCTCATCTTCGTCGGCGTAGATCGCGACGGCGGGCGTCTCGTTGTACTTCTTTTTGTATTCCGCCAGGAACGGCGGATCCATGTAGTCCTCGAACTGGAAGAGCGTCGGCGGCTTTGCCGCTTCGGCCGTCTTCTTCTGTTCGCAACCTGCCAGGAACAGCAAACCGCTGAGTCCCAAAGCAATACCGGCATAACCGGCAAGACGCGTGAATTTCATCGATCCCGCTCCCTTAAAATTTGAAAGGTCAATGCGATAACCAAGCCGTAATCGTAACATTCGCGCGGCGGTAAGGAATCCGCAAGGCCGCACTTTGCGTGTTAATTGGCGTCCATCTATGATGTGCGTGAGCATATTTTGAGCAAATCATGAACCAACACACGGCCGTCCCTGTCCTCGCACCGCCTGCCTTCGTCGAAAAAGCGAAGAGCGAATTCGAGGCGTTGCTGAAGGCGCGGCCCGACCTTGTGCATGTTGACGCCGTATTGGCCGACCTTGGCGGTGTGCTGCGCGGCAAGCGTATGCCGGTGCGCGAGGCGCTGCGGCTTTTCACGTCGGGAATGCAGATCCCGTACACGATCTATCTGATGGACGCGAACGGGGAGATGACCAACCCGTTCGGCAAAGGCTTCGGCGACGGCGATCCGGACGGCACCGCCTGGCCAATCCCCGGCACCATCTCGCCGGTGTGGAGCGAAGGCGAACCGCGCGCGCAGATGCTGATGACTTTGCGCGACGAGAAAGGTGTTGCGACGGCGGGTGAGCCGCGCGCGATGCTGGAGACGGTGCTGGAGCAATTCCGCAAGCTGAAGCTTCGCCCGGTGGCGGCGCTGGAGCTTGAGTTCTATCTGATCGATCCGCAGCGCGATGGCCGCGGCCATCCACAGCCGCCGATGAATCCGCGCGGTGGCGCGCGCGAGTCCACCGCGTCGGTCTATGGAATGGAAGATCTCGACCGCTACGCGAAATTCCTCACATCGCTGCGCGATGCCGCGGCGCTGCAGAACGTGCCGCTGAGCGCGACGAGCAAGGAATACGCGCCCGGCCAGTTCGAGGCGAACTTGAAGCATCAGACCGATGCGATCTTCGCCGCCGACCATGCCGTGTTCCTGAAGCAGATCGTGAAGGCGACGGCGCGGGCCAGCGGGTACGACGCGACGTTCATGGCCAAGCCCTATCCCGACAAGTCGGGCAGCGGCCTGCACATCCATGTCAGCCTGATCGACGAGAGCGGCAAGAACGTCTTCGACGACGGCACGCCGGGCGGTTCGGAAACGCTGCGCCATGCGATTGGCGGACTGCAGGCGCTGATGCCGGAATCGATGATGCTGTTCGCGCCCTCGATCAACTCGTTCCGCCGTTTCGAGCCTGACATGTTTGCGCCGGTGAATCGCCGCTGGGGCATCAACAACCGCAGCGCCGGTTTGCGCGTGCCGGTCGGCCCGAACGATGCGCGCCGTGTCGAACATCGCGTTGCCGGCGCCGATGCCAATCCCTACCTGACGCTCGCCGCGGTTCTGGCCGGTGTGCTGCATGGTCTCAACCGCAAGCTCGATCCGGGCGCCCCCGCGACGACCAACGTCTCGCGCGAGCCCGACCGCACCCTGCCGTTCAACATCGACGACGCGATCACCCGCCTGGAGAACGCCCAGATGCTCCCCGCCTTCTTGGGCGAGGAGTCGCTGGCGCTCTACCGCGAGTCCAAACGCATCGAAGTCGAACGCTTCCGCAAGATCGTCTCCGCCGCGGAGTTCGACTGGTATCTGTAGCGCGGGTTACTTGATGCCGAAGAACTGTCCGATGCGGTCGAACAGCGACGCGCGTTGTGGTTCGGTTGCGCCCTTCAGGACGAATGGTGCGTCGATCTTCTGAAGGTTGTCCATCAGCGCGTCGTTGTGCGCGAGTTTGCTGTCGGGCGCGGCCGTGATGGTGAGCCGGAAGCCGCCGTTTTCTTTTGCCGTGATGAACTGGGCGGGGCGGCGGGCGTGGAGCACGGCGTTGTCGTAGCCGCCATAGGCCATGTCGAGCCAGTCGGACGTCTCTTGCTGCAGATGATCGAATAGTTTGCTGTCGACGGGTGTGTCGAGATCGAGGGCGATGCGGTTCTGTTGTGCATCGGTATGTGCAGCTTCGAGCGACACGCCGCGGAAGCGGATTTCCAGCGACGGCGAACGCGAGATGATGGTGTAGCTCGGCGCCGTGCTTTTTGCGTCATCGGCAACGGCCGGTGCAGTGAGCAA
>DATAHD010000437.1:0-10989 GCA_036263395.1 Rhizomicrobium sp.
GATCGTCATATCGAGAACGTCGGCGATCGAGCGGTCGCGGAACTTCACCTCGAGCGTCTCGCGGTTGTAGCGCTTGCCCTTGCAGACGTCGCATTGGACATAGACGTCCGGCAAAAAATGCATCTCGATCTTGATGACGCCGTCGCCCTGGCACGCTTCGCAACGGCCGCCCTTCACGTTGAAGGAGAAGCGGCCGGGCTGGTAGCCGCGGGCTTTGGACTCCGGCAGTTCGGTAAACCAGTCGCGGATCGGCGTGAAGGCGCCGGTGTAGGTCGCGGGGTTTGAACGCGGTGTGCGGCCGATAGGCGACTGATCGATATCAATGACCTTGTCGAGATATTCGAGGCCTTCGATCTTGTCGTGTGGCGAGGGATGTTCGCGCGCTTGTGCGAGTTTGCGGGCGGCTGCTTTGTAGAGCGTCTCGATGGTGAGCGTGGACTTGCCGCCGCCGGAGACGCCCGTGATGCAGGTGAGGGTGCCGAGCGGGATTTCCGCCGATACGTTCTTGAGGTTGTTGCCCTTGGCGCCGACGATCTTAAGCCAGCGGTTGTTGGCCGCCTTGCGGCGTTCGCGCGGAACCAGAATCTGCTCGGTGCCGACGAGGTAGGCGCCTGTGAGACTCTTTGGGTTCTTCATGATGTCGTCGGGCGTGCCCTCGGCGATGATGTGACCGCCGTGGATGCCGGCACCCGGACCCATGTCGATCACATGATCGGCGGTGCGGATTGCCTCTTCGTCATGTTCGACGACAAGCACGGTGTTGCCCATGTCGCGGAGGCCGCGCAGGGATTCGAGGAGCTTCGAGTTATCGCGCTGGTGCAGGCCGATGCTGGGCTCGTCGAGCACGTACAGAACGCCGGTGAGGCCGGAGCCGATCTGTGAGGCAAGGCGAATGCGCTGGCTCTCGCCGCCGGACAGCGTGCCGCTGTTGCGCGCGAGGGTCAGGTAGTCGAGGCCGACATTGTTGAGGAATTTCAGGCGGGCGCGGATTTCCTTGAGGATGCGGGCCGCGATCTCCTGCTGCTTCTTGGTGAGCTTTTTGTCGAGATCGGCAAACCAGGCGTCGGAGTGGCGGATGGATTTCTCGCAAACCTGGCCGACATGGAGGCCGGCGATCTTCACCGCAAGCGCTTCCGGCTTCAGGCGATAGCCTTTGCAGACGTCGCACGGGCTGGTGTCCTGGAAGCGTTCGAGCTCTTCGCGCACCCATGATGAGTCCGTTTCCTTGAAACGGCGCTGCATGTTCGGGATGACGCCCTCGAACTCCTTCTTGGTCTCATACCTTCTGAGGCCGTCGTCGTAGATGAACTTGATCTCGTCCTCGCCGGAGCCGTTGAGGATGACGTCGCGGGCCTTCTTCGGCAGGTCTTCCCACGCGTCGTTGAGGGAGAATTTGTAGTGGCGGCCGAGCGCTTCGAGCGTCTGCAGATAATAGGGCGACGACGACTTCGACCACGGCGCGATGGCGCCTTTGCGCAGGCTGATCGTCTCATCGGGGACGACGAGGGCGGGGTCGAAATAGAGCTGGGTGCCAAGGCCGTCGCAGGCTGGGCAGGCGCCGTGCGGATTGTTGAAGGAGAAGAGGCGCGGCTCGATCTCCGGAATCGTGAAGCCGCTGACAGGGCAGGCGAACTTCGACGACATGATCATCTGTTTCGCTTCGCCGTTCTCCTTGATGTCGGCGAATTCGACGACGAGCAGACCATCGGCGAGGCCAAGCGCGGTTTCGATGGAGTCGGGTAGGCGGTTGCCGATGTCCTTCTTCACCGCGATACGGTCGACCACGACTTCGATGTCGTGCTTCAGCTTCTTGTCGAGCGTCGGGGTGCTGGCGATTTCGTAGAACTTCCCGTCGATTTTGACCCGCTGAAAGCCCTTCTTCTGCAGCTCCAGCAGTTCCTTGCGGTACTCGCCCTTGCGGCCGCGCACGATGGGCGCGAGCAGATAGATGCGGGTGCCTTCGTCGAGCGCGAGGATGCGGTCGGCCATCTGGCTGACGGTCTGGCTTTCGATCGGAAGACCAGTGGCCGGCGAATAGGGAACACCGACGCGCGCGAACAGCAGGCGCAGGTAGTCGTAGATTTCGGTGACGGTGCCGACCGTCGAGCGCGGGTTGCGCGAGGTCGTCTTCTGCTCGATCGAGATGGCGGGGGAGAGGCCCTCGATGTGGTCGACATCGGGCTTCTGCATCAGCTCGAGGAACTGGCGCGCATAGGCAGACAGCGACTCGACATAGCGGCGCTGACCCTCGGCGTAGATCGTGTCGAACGCGAGCGACGACTTGCCGGAGCCGGAGAGGCCGGTGAGGACCGTCAGCGTGTCGCGTGGAATCTCGACGTCGACGTTTTTCAGATTGTGTTCGCGGGCACCGCGGATCTGGATGTTCTTGAGCATGGGCCTTCGGGTCGGTCGGAAGCGAAACGGGTAGCTTGTCGGTTCCTGCCCACCCCCCGCAAGCGACGCGCCGAAGGGCTGCTGACATGCCCTGACAGGGTCGAATCCGGGAAGGAACAAAAACTGAACATTCTTACGGAGAATGCCGGGAGAAGTCTATCGCCCCGTGCCGCTTTCGCATTGGACGAAAAGGCGCGGCGGCGCGTTGGAGTTTTGCGGTATTCGTGTGCCGCTCAGATAGTCACAAATCCGCAAAATGAAAGTCCAGCCCGCCGAACTGCACTATAGGCCCGACGTCGATGGCCTGCGCGCCGTCGCGATTGTTCCGGTGGTACTCTATCACTTCGGGTTCTGGCAGTTCGCCGGCGGGTTTGTCGGTGTCGATGTTTTCTTCGTCATCTCCGGGTTCCTGATCACCGGTCTTATCCACCGCGAGATGGTGGAGGGGCGTTTCACGATCCGCGAATTTTACGAGCGGCGCATCCGGCGCATTTTCCCCGCGCTATTCGTGATGCTGATCGTGGTGACGGTGGTTGCCGCGCTGTTGTTGTTCCCGTCGGACTTCGAGCGCTATGCGCAAAGCCTGATTGCTACGGCGTTCTTCTCGTCAAATTTCGAGTTCTGGCGCGAGGCGGGATATTTCGATGCGGCGGCGAGCAGCAAGCCGCTGCTGCATCTGTGGTCGATTGCGGTCGAGGAGCAGTTCTATCTGTTGTTCCCGCCGCTGCTTCTGCTGGTTGGGACGCGCTCGCGGATGCGGTTGCTGTGGCTGACGGGGACGCTACTGGTCGCGTCGTTTGCCTTCAGTGTGTGGGCGGTCGCGCATGCGCCGACCACGGCGTTCTATCTGCTGCCGTCGCGGACGTGGGAGTTGATGCTCGGCGCGATGCTGGCGCTGGCGCCGGTTGGGGTGCCCTCCAATCGTTTCGTGCATGATGGCGTTGGCATGATCGGGCTGGCGATGATCGGGGCGGCCATCTGGCTCTATCAGCCTTGCATCGCGTTTCCGGGATTGGCAGCACTGTTGCCGTGCGTCGGGGCGGCGCTGGTCATCTATGCCGGGCAGCAGCCGTCGCTGGTGCGTTCGGTGCTGGCTGCGAAGCCGGTGGTATTTGTCGGGCTGATCTCCTACTCGCTTTATCTCTGGCATTGGCCGGTCGTGGTGTTCGCGCGGAATATCGCCGGGCGTGAACTGAGCACGCTGGAAGCATGGGCGCTGATCGCGTTGTCGTTCGTGCTCGCCATTGGATCGTGGAAGTTCATCGAGACGCCGATCCGGCGCGGGCTGAAGATCGGCTGGCGGCCGCTGTTCACCGGCGCGGCGTCGGTGATGGCGGCGACGGCGGCGTGCGGTGTTGCGATCGCAGCGGAGCGCGGATTGCCGGAACGCTGGCAGCCGGAGATCCGCCGCATCCTGGCGGAAGAGCGCAATCACGAACCGCGGATGGATATCTGTTTCGGTCTGTCGGCGCACGATGTGAAAGCGGGCCGGCTTTGCCGGATCGGCAGCACGGCGGTGAAGACGCCGTCGTTCCTGCTGTGGGGCGACTCGCATGCCGATGCCTTGCTGCCGGCGGTGCAGAAAGCTGCGCAGTTGCGTCAGCGGTCGGGATTGTTCGCCGGCAGCGGGAGCTGCGCGCCGCTCGTGGGTATGACGCGCTCCGATGTTCGCGACTGCAAGCCGTTCAATGATGCGGTGATGCAGGTCGCACTGAAGAAGACCATCGGCGAGGTGATCCTCGACGCGCGCTGGTCGAAGAATGCCAACGATCCCGATACCGGCGGCGCCGATGTCATAACGCTGTCTGACGATGCAGGGGCGTCGACAGACCGAAGTTCGATGGAGGCGGTGTTCTATCGCAGCCTCGAGCGCACGGTGCGCATTCTGACCCAGGCGGGCAAGCATGTGGTGATCGTGGCGCCAGTGCCGGAGGCGGCGTACTCGGTGCCGCGGACCATGGCGCGGCTGCGGCTTGCGGGTGACAAGCGCGATCTCGCGCGAGACGTCGGTTCATATTTCTCGCGTCAGAGGTTTGTTCTGGGTGCGCTCGGGAAGATGAGAGCGAAGTACGGCGTGCAGGTGATCTATCCGCACCAGACTCTGTGCGCGAGCGGTGCGTGCGAGTTCGCGCTCAATGACCGGCCGCTTTATCGCGACGAACATCATCTTAGCGTATTTGGCGCGCTGCAGCTTGTGCCACTGATGTCGCAAGCATTCTGAGCCGCTCAGCGCGGGCGCAGGATTGCGTACATGTTGTCGTTGGTCGGGATCTTGCCGTAGAGCCGGAATTTCGCGGTGAAGCCGACGTCTTCGGCGAGGCGGCCGAGCGTCTGCGGCGTGAAGTACTGCACATGATCGGGATGGCGGAAGCCCGGCCAGTTGCGGCTCAGCACCATGCGGTTCACGCAGTTGAAGTTCGGCACCTTCACCAGTGCGATGCCATCCGGCTTAAGAATGCGCAGCGTCTGCTCCAGCGCCTCGCGCGGCCGTGCTTCGTGCTCGAGATACGACCACAAAGAAATGCCGGTGAAGAACTTGTCGTCGAAAGAGGCGAGACCCGACACGCCGTCGGCGTTGACCAGCTTGCCGCCGCGCGGCTCAAACGACTGCGCCGCGATGGCGGCGGCTTTCTTGTCGATCTCGATGCCGTAGGGAACGTAGCCCGCGGGCAGTTTGTCCGACGCGAAGGCCTTGCCGGTCGAGCAACCGACATCGAGCACCGCGCCGGGTTTCGCCCACGCCTTGAGACCGCCGGCCGGGGTTGCTTCGCCGAGCAAGCCCATCCGCCAGCGCGTCGCCATGTCGAGGCGCATGAGGATCGGCATCGCCTCCAGGCGGCGCAGTTCCTCTTTCGCGTGCTGCTTGGTCCAGGCGATCTCGTCATAGAGCTCGCTGTAGTTCGGAACCCACTCCAGATAGATCAGCTGGCAGTTGGCACAGCGGCGCAGCGGCCAATCCGGGTGCTCGTACTTCACCATCGGCTCAGCCGTTGCGGCGGTCTCGCCGCAAGACGGGCAATCGCGGTGGATGTGGTCGGCGTGCGCGGAAGCGTTCATTGGCGGCTCTATACGCGGTTTCTCCACAGCCACAAACCGGCTCGACATTTGTTGGGGATTGACGGGGTGCGTGTGAACGGAATAAGAACAAACGGGAGCTTCAAGGCGGCGTCGCCAAACCGGGGACGCTAGGTTGCGCGCTTAGCGCGGAAGGACAGAACAATGGCGGGTAGCGTCAACAAGGTGATTTTGGTGGGCAATCTGGGCAAGGACCCGGAAGTCCGCCGCATGCAGTCCGGTGAGCCGGTGGTCAATCTCTCGATCGCGACCAGCGAGACCTGGCGTGACAAGTCGAGCGGCGAGCGCAAGGAAAAGACCGAGTGGCACCGCGTGGTGATCTTCAACGAGAACATCGCGAAGGTGGCCGAGCAGTATCTGCGCAAGGGCGCGAAGGTTTACATCGAGGGCCAGCTCGCGACGCGCAAATGGACCGACAAGGACGGGGCGGAGAAGTACTCGACCGAGATCGTGATCAATCGCTTCAAGGGCGAACTCACGATGCTCGACGGCCGTGGCGGTGAAGGCGGTGGCGGTGGCGGCGGCCGCATGGGCGGTGGCGGCAGCGCACCGCAGAACTTCGACCGCAGCGAAATGGACGACGAAATCCCGTTCTAAGCATGGCATGGCGGCATGTGGGGACGCTGGCGCTCACGCTGCTGTTTGCGGCGTGTGCGACCGGCGACGGAGCGTCGGGCTTCATCAATGCCTCGGTGGCCGCGGTGTTCATCCCGCTCGCCAAAGGCATTATCCCCGAGAACTACGGCGCAGCGGTGGTGATCGCGCCCGGTATCGCGGTCACCAACGGCCACAACATCAATCTGGTCGATAGCGACACGATCATCGGGCGCTCGCAGCATTACGACATGCTGTTCTTTCGGCCGAAGATTGCGCCGTTGCCGCTGCCCACAGCGGCGCCTGTGCCGGATGAGCCGGTCATCGCCTATGGCTTCTTCGACGACCTGCGGGTGGCGCAGGGTGTCGTTCGCACGCTGCACGCTCCCGTCACCCCGATCTGTGCCGGCTGTGCGATGCAGGAAGGGTTCACTTACGAAGCCGATGCCGGGCCGGGGTTCAGCGGCGGCCCGGTTCTGGACGCCAAAACCGGCCGGCTGGTGGGAATCACGTTTGGCTATCTGGACGACGAATATAGGCACCGCCTGATGTACGCCTATGACATGGGGCAGGTGTTTGCGGAACTGGCCCGTATCCAGGCCACGGCGGGCGCCAGAAACCCCTGAAAAACCGGTCGTTTTCGGGCGCGAAACAGGCAGCAGGAGGCCCTTGGCGGGGCTGCTGTTTCGCTAGGCGAATCGACCGGAAAAATGCTAAAAACGAAGCGGTTTTTCGGGGCTCTTCGGAGCCCCTTTTCGTGATCCCTTCGAGGTCTGTTTTTGAGCGATACACCCACGTCGGATACCCCGCCCACTCCACCTTCCAGCGGCGGCAATGTCAGCACGATTGCGATCGAAGATGAGCTGAAACGCTCCTATCTCGACTATGCGATGAGCGTCATCGTGCAGCGTGCGCTGCCGGATGTGCGCGACGGTTTGAAACCGGTGCATCGGCGCATTCTCTTCTCGATGCACGAGAACGGCTACGACTGGAACAAGCCGTATCGCAAATCGGCGCGCGTGGTCGGCGATGTCATCGGTATGTATCACCCGCACGGAGATCAATCGATCTACGACGCGCTGGTGCGCATGGCGCAGGACTTTTCCATGCGCGCGCCGCTCATCGACGGGCAGGGCAATTTCGGTTCGGTCGACGGCGATCCGCCGGCCGCGATGCGCTACACCGAAGTGCGCCGCGCGAAACTCGCGCATGCGCTGACGGAAGACATCGACAAGGACACGATCGACTTCAAGGACAATTACGACGGCTCCGAACGCGAGCCGACCGTGATGCCGTCGCGTTTTCCGAATATCCTGATCAACGGCTCCAACGGCATTGCCGTCGGCATGGCGACGAACATCCCGCCGCACAATGTCGGCGAGGTGATCGATGCGTGTCTCGCCTATGTCGACGATCCGTCGATCGGCATGGACCAGCTGACCGAGATCGTGCCGGGGCCGGACTTTCCGACCGGTGCGCTGATCATCGGCAAGCAGGCGGCGCGCGGGGCGCTGGCACGCGGGCGCGGCTCGATCCTGATGCGTGCCAAGTGCCACATCGAGGAGATCCGCAAGGACCGCGAGGCGATCATCGTCACCGAGATTCCGTATCAGGTGAATAAGGCGCGCATGCAGGAGAAGATCGCCGAACTCGTCCGCGACAAGCGGATCGAGGGCGTCTCTGCGATCAACGACGAAAGCAACCGCGACGGCATGCGGGTGGTGATCGAGCTGAAGCGCGATGCCTCATCGGACGTGGTGCTGAACCAGCTTTATCGCTTCTCCGATCTGCAGACGACATTCGGCGTCAACATGCTGGCCCTCAACCAGGGCCGGCCGGAGTTGATGAATCTGAAGCAGATGATCGCGGCGTTCGTCACCTTCCGCGAGGAAGTGGTCACGCGGCGGACGCGCTTCGAACTGGCGAAGGCACGCGATCGCGGGCACACGCTGGTGGGCCTCGCAGTTGCGGTGGCGAACATCGACGAAGTGATCGCGCTCATTCGCGCTGCCCCGGATGCCTCCACTGCGCGCGAGCAGTTGATGGCGCGGGCGTGGCCGGCGCAGGACGTCGTCGCGCTGATCGAGTTGATTGCCGATCCGCGGCACAAGGTCGATGAAGATGGCACCATCCATCTCACCGACGCGCAGGCGCGCGCGATCCTCGATCTGCGTCTGCAGCGGTTGACTGCGCTGGGCCGTGACGAGATCGGCGACGAAGTACAGAAGCTCGGCGAAGCGATCAAGGACTATCTCGACATCCTGCGCAGCCGCGTGCGTGTGCTGACGATCGTGAAGGATGAGCTGAAAGCGGTGCGCGATGAGTTTGCGACGCCGCGTTTGACCGAATTGATCGATGCCGATGTCGAGGTCGAAGACGAAGCGCTGATCGAACGCGAGGACGTTGCCGTCACGGTTACGCATGGCGGCTATATCAAGCGCACGCCGCTGGCGGAGTATCGCGTGCAGGGCCGCGGCGGAAAGGGGCGCGCCGGCATGGATACGCATGACGAGGATTTCGTCACGAACATCTTCGCCGCCTCGACGCATGCGCCGCTGGTGTTCTTCTCCTCGACCGGCATGGCCTACAAGCTGAAGGTCTGGCGTTTGCCGGAAGCGCGTATCCAGGGCCGTGGTAAGGCGATGGTGAACATCCTGCCCCTTGGCAAGGATGAGCGCATCACGACGATCCTGCCGCTGCCCGAAGACGAGAGCGAGTGGGAGAAGCTGAACGTCGTGTTCGCCACCAAGTCGGGCGACGTGCGGCGCAACGAACTCTCCGACTTCGCCAGCATCAATCGGGGCGGCAAGATCGCGATGAAGCTGGAAGAGGGCGACGGCATTGTCGGCGTGCAGACCTGCACGGACCAGGATGACGTGCTGCTCACAACCAAACTGGGCAAGTGCATCCGCTTCGCGCTGACCGATGTGCGTGTGTTCAAGGGACGCGACTCCACCGGCGTGCGCGGCGTCAAGCTCGCGGAAGGTGACGAGGTCGTCAGCCTTTCCCTGCTGCATCACGCCGATGCGACTACGGAAGAGGCACGCGCATATCTTAAGCAGTCTGCGGCCGCGCGGCGCGCTGCGCTTGGCGAAGATGGTGGCGACGACGCGCCGGCCGAGGATGCTGATGACGGAACGGAAGAGGCGACGCTGACCCCGGAGCGTTATGCATCGCTGGGTGCGGCGGAGCAGTTCGTGCTCGCTATCTCAGCGGAAGGGTATGGCAAGCGCTCGAGCTCTTACGAATACCGCGTCACGGGACGCGGCGGTTCGGGCATCGTGGCGATGGATATGGGCAAGAAGAACTCCGCCATCGTCGCCGGCTTCCCGGTTGAGGAGTCGGACGACCTCATGCTGATCTCCGACCGCGGTCAGACGATCCGTGTTCCCGTCGCCAGTATTTCTGTGCAGCGTCGCGGCTCGGGTGGTGTTACGGTCTTCCGGGTTGACGCTGGCGAGCGCGTGGTCGCCGTCGAGCGCATCGAGGAAGTGTCGGAACAGGGCGAGGGGGCCTGACAGTGTCGAGCAGCAGCAACACGGTGCGTGGCAAGTTGGAGATTTCCAGGCCACCGCTTATCGGTCTTTACCCCGGTACGTTCGATCCGGCCACGCTTGGACATCTCGATATCATCAAGCGCGCGGTGAAGCTGGTCGATCATCTCGTCATCGGCGTTGCGACCAACGCATCGAAGTCGCCGCTCTTCACGCTGGATGAGCGCATGGAGATGATGCGGCATGAATCGGATGCGGTCGCACATGGGCGCGCCACGATCGAAGTGCTGCCCGTCTCTGAAGTGCTGATGGTGGATTTCGCCAAGAGCGTCGGCGCCACGATGGTCATTCGTGGCCTGCGCGCGGTGTCGGACTTCGAATACGAATTCCAGATGGCGGCGATGAATCAGCGCCTGAACATGGAAATCGAAACCGTGGTTCTGATGGCCGACCCGCGCATGCAGGCGATCGCTTCGAAGCTGGTGAAGGAAATCGCCATCCTCGGCGGCGATGTGAGGCCGTTTACGTCGGCCTATGTCGCGGAAAAACTGACACAACGATGCAAGGAACGAGCAGGAAAATAATGGCACGCGATCCCGAGAACACCCTCATCATCGATCTGAAGACCGGCCCGGTCATCATCAACCTGCGCCCCGATCTGGCGCCTGGCCATGTGGAGCGGATCAAGACCCTGGCTCGCCGCGGCTTCTACGACGGCATCGTCTTTCATCGCGTGATTCCCGGCTTCATGGCGCAGACCGGAGATCCAACCGGCACCGGCATGGGTGGTTCCGATCTGCCGGATCTGAAGGCCGAGTTCTCGGCCGAGAAGCACAAGCGCGGCACCCTCTCGATGGCCCGTTCGCAGAACCCGAACAGCGCCAACAGCCAGTTCTTTATCGTGTTCGAGGATGCGCCGTGGCTGGACCGCCAGTACTCGGTCTGGGGTGAGGTGCTCGAAGGCATGGACCATGTCGACGCCATCAAGAAGGGCGGCGAGCACAACAACGGCCAGATCACCGGCGAACCGGACAAGATGCTGAAGGTTCGTGTCGAAGCCGACGCAAAAGGTTAAGGCACCGGTAACACTGATTTACAGGAACGGGGGCCGCGAGCCCCCGTTTTTACATCTCATAAATTGGACGCGTGCAGTCTCTCGCCCTACAAATGGCTCGGCCTTGTAGGGTCAGTCAAAAGAAAGAGGGGCTTCTGACATGCGTTTTGTTTCCTTCGTCCTCTGCGCCACCGCCATGGCCGCAGTGTCGCTTCCCGCTTACGCCGCCACCGGTGACGACATCGCGCCGGCCAAGGTCGATATGGCGGCTTACTCGCCGCTGACCTGCGAGCAGCTGGCTAGCTACTCCGTCACGCTCGACGGCGCGTACAAGGACGGCATTGTCCGTCTCGACCATGCCGAAGACCGCCGGATCGC
>DATAHD010000438.1:0-4368 GCA_036263395.1 Rhizomicrobium sp.
CGCTTCGATTCGCGATGCGCACTGAAGCGACACCGCCATGATCTCATGGCTAGGAGGGCAGCAAATGGCTAAACGTCGTAAGAAGGCAGCGGCGAAGAAGAAGACGGCGAAGAAGGGCCGGAAGAAGAGGCTCTAGTCGACGCCACGTCTTGATCTTCGCACTGCTCTGCAGTGTCGAGGATTGCGTCATACGGGCCGGTGGCGGCCACGGGGATGCTAGCGTGACGCGGCACTGCGCGGCGCCCCGGTTCCGGATGACACTTCAGGGCGTCGGCGAGACAGAGGCTCTCGCCGACGCCCTCGGATTTTAAGGAAGGCGCGTCCCGCAGATCGTGACGCCGGTGCCGGCTCTCAGCCGCCCGCCTTCAGGCGCTTGTTGCAGGCGCTCCAATATTTCGGCCACGTCGTTCCCTTCTCGATCTTGCCCGCGGCCTTGGCTTCCTTCCATTCGGCGCCGCACTTCTTCTGCCGCTCGCGCATCGCCTGAACCGCTGCAGACGGCGGCTTCTTCGGCTTGGCGGTCTTCGGCGTTGTCGCAGCCGGCGCGGGCTGCGCAGACTGCGCCGCCGCACTCAACGTGGCGATCGGAAGCGATGCGGCGATGAGGCCTGCGGCAAGAGCCGCGGCCAGAAGGCGGTTCGGCATGATCCTCTCCCCTTGGTTTTTCAAACACTTCGCGGGCTACAACCCGATCGTTCGATTTAACTACTTAAGATTGTGTCGGTAAAGCCTCAGAAGGCCGGCGGGAGAAGCGGCGAGGGGCGTTGCGTTCCGCGGCAGCCGTGCCTAGGTCTCGACGCCGTTAGGAACCGGCAGGCACTCGGCAGGAGAGGGCGATGGCGCGCAAGGCGATGAAGCGAGTGGCGAAGGCTTCAAAGACAGCGGCGAAAGCCAGATCGCAGCGCAAGGCAGTGGCCAAAACGTTCAAGGCGGCTAAGCCGGCCAAGCCGATCGCGCTCTACTACTGGCCGACGCCGAACGGCTTCAAGACCTCGATCATGCTCGAGGAGTGCCGGCTGCCCTATACGCTGATGCCGGTGAACATCTCGAAAGGCGAGCAGTTCAATCCCGACTTCCTCAGGATTTCGCCGAACAACCGCATGCCGGCGATCGTCGATCCGCAAGGGCCCGGCAACAAACCGATCTCGATCTTCGAGTCCGGCGCCATCCTGCAATATCTCGGCCGCAAGACTGGCAGGTTCTATCCCGACGACGAGCGCGGCCGCGTCGAGGTCGATCAGTGGCTGTTCTGGCAGATGGGCGGCCTCGGGCCGATGGCCGGCCAGCTCAACCACTTCAAGCACTATGCGCGCGAGACGCTGGCCTACGCGATCAAGCGCTACGACGACGAGGTCAATCGTCTGTACGGCGTCATGAACACGCGCCTCGCCGACCGCCCGTTCCTCGCCGGCCGCTATTCGATCGCCGACATGGCGTGTGTCGGCTGGGTCAATTTGTGGAAACGGCAAGGCCAGAACATCGACGACTTCCCGCACCTGAAGCGTTGGCTCGAGACGGTGAAGGCGCGCCCGGCGGTTCAGAAGGGCATGGCGCTCGGCATGGAGTTGCGCCAGGGCATCGACATGAAGGATCCGGACGTGCAGTCGGTGTTGTTCGGGCAACGCGCGAGGGCCGGCTGACGGGACGCCCGGCTATTCCGGATAGACGAAAGTGCTTTGGGCCGCCTTGCGCCGGCGCCGGGAGATGACCTCGCGAACGCCGTAGCCGGCTCCGAAGCCGAAGGCGAATACGGCCGCCAGCTCGAAAATTCCCACCGTGGCCTCCGCACCTTAATACCGCAGCCTTTCGTACCACACGCGAGAGTAGCATACAACCGCGCGTTGATCGTTCCGCGTCGCTGGACCCACCGCAATCCAGCGAACGACGCGCCTCGTGCCGGCGCGCGGCCTGCGGCGGTGGTTAGCTGGGGCTCAACGCGCGCGGTTAGCGAAGTCTCACCGCCTGCGCCAGACGCGCCAATCGCCTTCCAATCAAGCCGTTCTTCGCGTGAGACGACGTCGCGGCCGCGGTGCGTTCACGTTCGATTCATCGCAACGTTTAAACTGCCATTCAAATTTTCCCCCGATGATCGCGCTTGTCCGTGGAAGCGGACGACAGGGATGCGGCTCGGCGCCGCCGATGGGGATCGGTGCGCCGTGCGCAAAAATAAAATCGGGAGGCCGTAATGGCTGACGTGGGACTTGAATGCGCGCATCGCGCTGAACCGTCGAACGCGGACGAGTGTTTCGCGCTCGGCATGATCCATTCTGCCGGGGCGGGTGTAGCCGTCGACCTGGTGCAGGCGCACAAGTGGTTCAACATCGCCGCGATGCGCGGACATCGCGACGCAGCGCCGCTGCGCCGCGAGATCGCCGAGCAGATGAGCGATGCCGAGATCGGCTCGGCGCAGCGTGCCGCGCGCGACTGGCTGCGCGCGCATCCGCAGGCGAGCGCGGCGTCGAGGCCGACGCTCATCGCGGCGTGATGTCCCGGGTGGGGCGCGCTCAGCCGCGGTAATAGGGCGCGTCGTATCGCTGATGATGCCGGTGACGACTGCGCCCGTTGGTGTAGCGCGGATTGCGTTCGCACCAGGCGCCCGCGCCCCTCGCCGTCGCCTGGCACTGCTCAAACGAAACAAAGCCGCAATTGCGGCCGCCGCCGGCCCGCTCGTTGTATTGCGCGCACCAGGGATAATCGCGCGCGTGCGCGGGATGAATTGGGCTGACGAACGCGCTCGCGGTGACGAGCGTGGACAGGGCGACGAGAGTGAGTCGCATCCGAAGATTCCTTCAAATCAGTGCCTTTTCTGCTAACTCGCGAGCGTGGCCGACGTTCGCTGCGGCGGGCAAATTATGCGTCTCGGCGCTTCTTGCTATTGCCGGGCGCGTCGGGCATATCCGCCTTACGCGGAGACGTGGCCGAGTGGCTGAAGGCGGCGGTTTGCTAAACCGTTATACGCTTGTAAAGGCGTATCGAGGGTTCGAATCCCTCCGTCTCCGCCAGCCGCATCCCTCTCAAAACATCGCGCTCGGGCTCGACTGCGGCAGTGTGATGACGCGTAGCGCCGGTCGTCTGAACACATGGTCGGCGGGCCGCGACCGGCAGAACGCGATGATAGCTCGATAGACCACAGTAGTGGCAGCCGGCGCGGGCAGGGCCTCGTCTGGCGCGAACCGCTCATGACTCGAGCCCAGCCACAGCTCGGTGTCGCTCAACCCCGTCTGCAGATCTGTCGCTAGCCGATTCGGCTACACAAGGGCCTTACGACGGTCTCGCCGGTAGCAGCTTCCGCCATGCGGTACCCCACGACTGATAGTGCAGGGCCCAAGTCATACTCGCATTAGTAGTATGATCTGCGTCGGGGACCAGGTTTTGGTCTCATCCCACGATTGCCGCGTCTTTGTAACCACTACTAATTCGTTGAATTAATTAGATTAAATCGATTGCGACGATTGCCTCGGAAGCGTCATCCGGGTGCGGCCAAATTGCGTGTTTTTTGCGCAACAGTCGGTCGGAAAGCGTCCCAAGGGCCTGTGGGAAGGGCGCTTCTTCGTTGCTTGGAGGGGGGCAATCGCTAATCTGACACCTGCGACGGAGGGGGGCATCCCCATGTCGCGCTGTCCGGAAGTCGGATTGCACTGAGTGATACCCAGTTCTGAGCTTTGTGTGTGTGCGTCGGGTCATCAGTCGGTGTGAAACGTCCGCCGGAGAGCGGGGAGCCAGGGGAAGTTCCATCGGTGCTGTCGCACTGGGCGGATACGGAACCCTCTCACAAGAAACAATGTTTTGGAGGTTCAAGATGAAGATGGTGAAAAGCCTTCTCCTCGGAGCGGCCGCCGGTGTGGTGGGCGTTGCTGGGGCTCAGGCGGCCGATCTTCCCGTTAAGGCCAAACCGGTCCAGTACGTGAAGATTTGCTCGCTCTACGGCGCCGGCTTCTACTACATGCCCGGCACCGATACCTGCTTGAAGGTCGGCGGCTTCGTTCGCGCGGAAATGAACTTCAACGCGAACACGTCCTTCGCTCAGCAGAACCGCGCCAGCCTCGATCAGAGGACCTACAACTTCACCAACACGCGCGCTCGCGCCGCGGTGACGTTGGACGCCCGCTCGCAGACCGAGTACGGCACCCTGCGTGCCTACGCTCTCATCGCCGAGCAGATCGACACCGGCACTCCGTTCGTCAACCCGCAGGGTCTCGGCGGTTCGGACGTCCGCACCTGGTCGAACGCGTTCTTCATCCAGTTCGCGGGCTTCACGGCCGGCGCCACGGCGTCGTTCTTCGACTTCGACCTGCAGCCCTATTCGAACCAGACCAACGTTCTGAGCTCGAACGCGGCTGGCGCCGGCATCCCGGTGTTCGCCTATAC
>DATAHD010000439.1:0-2017 GCA_036263395.1 Rhizomicrobium sp.
CGTCCGGAGCGCACAACGGCACGAGAATATCGGTTCCGACCTGGACGCTCTGAAATCGCTCGGCATCGAATCGCGCCGGAGCCGCCGGATGGTGATGGCACAGCAGGAAATGCACCTCCCCGCTCAGCATGATCTGCTCGCAGCCGTCCATGCTGTCCGAGATCAGGTTGAGAGCGCCGAGAGCCTCGAAGTGCAGCCGGGAGCGTATCCAGCCCGGGAAGAACGTAAAGGAGAGCGCGTGCGTCGCCGCGATCGACAGTCCGCCGCCGCCCTGCTCGCCTACCGATCGGGTATCGCGCCGCGCTCGTTCCACGCTCCGCATGATGTCGGCCGCCTGCGGCAGAAAATGCGTGCCCGCCTCGGTCAGCGAGACGCCCTGCGGGCCGCGCACGAAAAGCCGGGTGCCGATCCAATCCTCGAGCGCGCGAACGCGCCGGCTGAAAGCCGGCTGCGTGACGTTGCGCGCGTCAGCGGCGCGCGAAAAGCTCTTCAGCTCCGCCAGCGCCAGGAAGTCCTTGAGCCAGTCGAGATCCATGCCGATGCCGTTTGCGCATGACGCGAACCGATCTTGGCATTGGCCGCTCCGGCACGCTAGGCGTACCCATCCGCGACGCCCGCGAACCGAGACGAGGACCTCCAATGCGCATCGTCGATGTCTGTGAGATCACGCAGCCGATATCGTCCGCTATCCGCAACGCCTACATCGACTTCTCCAGAATGACGGCGAGCCTCGTCGCCGTCGTGACCGACGTCGTGCGCGACGGCCGAAAGGTGGTCGGGTACGGCTTCAATTCGAACGGCCGGTACGGCCAGGGCGGTCTCATCCGCGAGCGCTTCCGCAACCGCATCCTGGAAGCCGATCCCAGGAGCGTCCTCAACGAAGCCGGCGACAATCTCGACCCGCACAAGCTTTGGGCAGCGATGATGTCGAACGAAAAGCCCGGCGGGCATGGCGAGCGCTCGGTCGCCGTCGGAACGCTCGATATGGCGATCTGGGACGCGGCGGCGAAGATCGCAGGCAAGCCCCTGTTCCGGATGCTGGCCGAACAGAAGGGGCGCGAAGCCAATCCGCGCGTCTTCGTCTATGCGGCGGGTGGCTATTACTACCCGGGCAAGGACAACACCGCGCTTCGGTCCGAGATGCGCGGCTATCTCGATCGCGGCTACAATGTCGTGAAAATGAAAATCGGCGGAGCGCCCATCGGTGAAGATCAGGGGCGCGTGGAGGCGGTCCTCGATGAAATCGGCAGCGAGGCGCAGCTTGCCGTCGACGTGAACGGGCGCTTCGACCTCGAGACCGCCATCGCCTACGCCAAGATGCTGCGGCAATATCCGCTGTTCTGGTACGAGGAGGTGGGCGATCCGCTCGACTATGCGTTGCAGGCGGCGCTCGCCGAATTCTATCCGGGTCCGATGGCGACGGGCGAAAACCTGTTCTCACATCAGGACGCGCGCAATCTCCTGCGCTACGGCGGGATGCGGCCGGACCGCGATTGGCTGCAATTTGATTGCGCGCTGTCCTACGGCCTGGTCGAGTACCTGCGCACGCTCGACGTGCTGCATCAGTTCGGCTGGTCGCCTTCGCGCTGCATTCCCCATGGCGGCCACCAGATGTCGCTCAACATCGCGGCCGGCCTGGGGCTGGGCGGAAACGAAAGCTACCCGGACCTCTTCCAGCCCTACGGCGGATTTCCGGACGGCGTGAAGGTCGAGAATGGCCATATCGTCATGCCCGAACTTCCCGGCATCGGCTTCGAGGGCAAATCGGACCTGATCAAGGTGATGCGGGCGCTCGCCGAGTAGCCCGGAGGTCAAACAAAAGCACCACGGGTGTCGCCGTGCAAAGTGAGCGGCGGCACCGGGCGCGATCTAAAAGACGCCGTACAGCCTGAACCCTGCCGTCACCGCCGGCAGTTCCAGCGCGGCGATCACCGTCGCGATGCACATCGCCAGCGGCAAAAGCAGCACCAGAGCGCTGTCCTGCTTCCTGCGCGCGGCGCGGGCTTCCATCGCGGCT
>DATAHD010000440.1:0-1822 GCA_036263395.1 Rhizomicrobium sp.
GCCATGGAGATCCTGCTGCTCGGCCGCCGCATGTCGGCGCAAGAGGCGCATCACTACGGCATGGTCAACAAGGTGGTGCCGAAAGACAAGCATCTCGAAGCCGCGCGCGAATGGGCGGATATCATCGCGACCGGCGCGCCGCTGACCATCCAGGGCCTCAAGGAATGCCTGCGCGAGATGGACGGCAAGTCCGTGAAGCAGTCCTTCGATCTCATCCGCAGCGGGACGATGAAGGCCTACGAGAAGGCCGTGCAGTCCGAGGATGCGAAGGAAGGCGTGAAGGCCTTCGCCGAGAAGCGCAAGGCCAACTTCCGCGGCATCTAGGCGTCTAGATGCCCGCGGTCTCTGTGATCATCGCCGCGCTCGATGCGCATGATACGCTCGGCGCGGCGATCGACAGCGTGCTTGCGCAGGGATTCTCCGACTTTGAGATCGTGATCGCCCCGGACGAGCCGGCGGACTACTCGGCTTTTGCCCAGCGCGATGCTCGGATCCGGATTCTCGACGGCGTGCCGGCGCCGACCGGGCCGGGGCCGGCGCGCAATCGCGCGCTGGCCGCGGCCGAGGGCGCATGGATCGCGCAGCTCGACGCGGACGACCTCTGGTCGCAGAATTATCTGGAATTGCTGATGCGCGCGGCGGCACCAATTGGTGCGGCGTTCGGTAGAACCGCGGTTCTGCAAGAAAACGATCGGGAGTTGCGGTCTATTCCACCGCAAAATTACCGCGGCCCGGCAAATTTTTCGGTCTTCGCGCGCGCCTTCGGCTCGTTCCACGGCATCACGCGGAGGAGTGCAGCGCGAAGCTGGCGCCATCTCTTCGCCGAGGACATCCTCTTTGACATGGAGACGCTGGCGGTGGCCGGCGGCAGCGCACCCTATGTTCCGGAAGCGGTCTACAGGCTGCGTTCACGCGCTCAGTCCGCGACGCGCAGCGCTTCCTTCATCGGCAATATCGGGAAACACTACGAAACAATCATCGGCCTGATCGCCGAAGGGCGAACCATGATTGGTTCAGAACATCGTCGCGAAGCGGTCGCCGTCTTCGAGTCTTGGGCGGAAATGAACGCCAGCTTCCTGAAGGCGAGCGCAGCGAATCCGGGTTTGAAATATCAAAACTATATTTTCAGCCTCAAGCTGTGAGACGGATTCGGGGTTTTGCAATTTCTTGGCGAATCACAAGAGATTTTTTTTGCATGCCCGCCTCGGTCTTGTCATAGTAAACCGCCGGTTGCCGTTGGATTGAACGTAATACCCCACGGCGTCGACGAACCCGACGCTACGCGTTCGGCAAGTGATCACTTTGACGAGGGGATCACCGATCATTTCGATCAGGCGATCGATCGAAACTCCGCGATCGAAGTCGAATCCGCGGTTTTGTTCACAGTTCTCGGCACGCGGTGTCGCAGACAGTCTGAGGGAGATAAGATCATGGTGCGCAAGCGCAAGTCCTCCGGTCGAATGGCCAGCAAGGGCTTCCCCAATCCGATCGACGTGCATGTCGGCAACCGCATCCGGCTGCGTCGGACCCTGCTCGGCATGAGCCAGGAGCGGCTCGCGGAGCAGATCGGCCTGACCTTCCAGCAGGTCCAGAAATATGAGCGCGGCACCAATCGCGTGAGCTCGAGCCGCCTGTTCGACCTTTCCCGCGTGCTCGATGTTCCGATCCGCTACTTCTTCGAAGAGATGAGCGCCGGCGTCGAGAGCCAGAGCCCGGGCCAGCTGCATGGCGCGGCCCCGAGCCTGCCCGGCGAGGAGCACGATCCGATGGCGCGCCGCGAGACCCTGGAACTGGTCCGCGCCTACTACAAGATCCCCGATCA
>DATAHD010000441.1:0-2252 GCA_036263395.1 Rhizomicrobium sp.
GGCGTTGCAGTGGGTGAGGACGTTGAGCGTCTCGCCCTTTGGCTTCTTCGCGGCGGCGTCGCGTAGAATCTGAAGCCCGTTCTCGCCGATGCGGCGGCAGGTCTCGACATCTTCCTCGCAGATCGCGGCGGCTTCGGCCCATGCGATCTCCGCGCGACTCTCGCGCGGGTGGTTGCGCAGCGCATCGCACATCCGCTTGAGCGCCCAGCGCAGGTTCACCGCCGTCGGGCGGGTTTCGAGCAAGGTGTCGTGCGCGGCATCGAGCGCGGCGTCGGACGCATCCTTCTGCATCGCCAGCGCGACGCCGTAGGCTGCGGTGGCGCCGATCAGCGGGGCGCCGCGCACGATCATCGCCTTGATGGCGTGGGCGCAGTCTTCGAGCGACCGCAACGTGAGTGTCACAAACTCATGCGGGAGCCTGGTCTGGTCGATGACTTCGACGGCGTCGGAGCCGACAGGCCAGATGGTGCGATAGGGTTTGCCGTTGATCTTCATAAGCGGGGCCTTACAGGAAATTCAGGATCGTGTGCAGGATTTTTCGGACGCTACGCGCCAGCGCTTTTGGCATGTGGATGTGGAACGCCTGTCACGCATTGCTGATCGCGCCGTTGTGCATGGCTCCATACGGCGAAACGGCCGGTTTTCACAGTTGTTTGAACGCGCGGGCAATTGTCCATCTGTTCGCAGCCTTTAGCTTGAACCGCGCAACGCGGATTTGCGCCCGGTGGAGCAAGGACATGCGTGAAAGGTTCCGGCCGTGAACATGGCGGTCGTGACCAGACGGAGACTGATGGCGGAGTTGCCATTCAACTTCGCGGGGCCGCAGCTCGACGACGTGCTGCGCGATCCGCGCTGGTTCGTGGAGGATTTCGTCCTCGACGCGAAGGCGTTGTCCTTTGTGCAGACGACCGGCCGCGGCAGCCTCGCGCAGGAGCCGTTTCTCGATTACCGCTGGGACCGCACCAAACTGTTGCGCCAGCGGGTGGATGAGGCGGCGCTGGTGGCGCGCTTTGCCAGTGATGCGCCGCTGCCGCCGCTGAACTTCATCTGGCACACCTCGTTCTGCTGTTCGACGTTGATCGCGGAGACGCTCGATGCGCCGGGGCGCAATCTGTCGCTGCGCGAGCCGTTCGTGCTGGTGCCGCTGGCCGATGCCAAGCGGGCCGGTGCGTTCACCGATTATCGCGTGTCGCCGCGGTTGCCGGAGGTCGTGTTCCGGTTACTGGCGCGGTCGTCGGGCGACGGTTCGCCGGTGACGGTGAAGCCGAGCAACTTCGCCAACACGCTGGTGCTCGACGCGGCGCTGAAGACGAGCGGCAAGATGCTGTTCCTCTATTCCGATCTCGCGAGCTTCCTGACGTCGGTGAGCAAGGGGCGGCTGAAGCTGCACAAATATGCGCGCCAGCTGTTCGCCAACATCGCGGGCGATGATGGCCGGCCGCTGCCGTGGAGCGTGGCGCAGTTGGTGCGGTTCTCCGACCTCGAGATCGCGGCCATCGCCTGGCATCTGCAGATCGCGGAGTTTCAGCGCGGCTGGCAGGTGCTGGAGGATGGGCGCAAGGCGTCGCTCGACTGCGACGCGTTCCTCGCCGATCCGGCAGGCACGTTGCGGGCACTGGATGGGTTCTTCGGGTTTGGGTTGGGTGAGGCGCATGTGGGCCAGGTCCTGAATGGGCCGCTGCTGAAGCGGCATGCGAAGTCACCGGGCGAGGCGTTCGATGCCCGCGTGCGGCAGGCGGCGAATGCGGCCGTGTGGCGCGAGATGGGCGCGGATATCGAACGGATCGTGCGGTGGAGTTACGAGCAGTTTCCCGAGACGCCGCGCGGTGCGCCGCTGCCGGGAGCGTTGGTTGAGGTGCAGAAGGCTTATTCTTGACGCGGTAGTTCACCCCCCTCCTTGAGGGAGGGTCGAAATTCAGGAGCGCAACGGATGAATTTCGGGGTGGGGTCCCAGACCTATTCACCCCACCCCCAAACGCTTCGCGTTTGGACCCTCCCTCAAGGGGAGGGTGAGTGGTTTCAAGCACAATTCGGGAGACTAGCTGATTGTAACAGGTCGACCGTGACGGTCAAGAGGTTTGTTCGATTTTTTAGGACCGTACCCTCGTATAAAAGTACATAAGCGGAATAAGGTGGTTAGGCCGCGGGTGGGGCAGTGTCCTTCATCGAAGGGTATTTGGTGGAGAAGGTTTCGTACCAGGCCGCCAGCTTGGGGTGCCCAGCCCGCCAGCCGAGGTCGGCGAAGCGGAAGT
>DATAHD010000442.1:0-20730 GCA_036263395.1 Rhizomicrobium sp.
CGGCCGCATGACCAACGTGCTCTCCGCCGACGCGTCCGTCGCGAACTACGACGACGGCCAGTACGAAACCTTCGCCGTGGCGGCCGGTCGCTCCTCCCTCGACCTGGAACGCGTCGAAGTTCTCCGCGGTCCGCAGGGCACACTCTCCGGCCGTAACGCCATCGCCGGCGCCCTTAACGAAATCACCCGCCACCCGAACGCCGATGAGTTCGAGGGCGAGGTTCGCGCCACTTACGGCAACTACGATCACCTGACGCTTGAAGGCCGTATCTCAGGCCCGATCACCGACCAGTACTCGGCCAGCTTGTACATGGTTTGGGACCGTCAGGCTCAGGGTTACATCAAGAACACGATCCCGGGCCGTCCGGACGAAGGCAACGTCCTTAACGACCTCTACGTCGATGCCCAGTTCCAGGCAAAGTGGAATTCCCACATCGAAATGTGGACGAAGTTCCAGTCGTCGAAGTGGTTCGGCGGCGCCGGTAACGCCGGTGCAGCATCCGGCGGTTGGACCCCGGCCGACTCTCCGACTTATGAGTGGGGTGTCTCCGCAACGGGCTTGAACCCCGGCTACGGTTGTACGCGCTCTGGCGCGACGGGCGCTACCGCGAACACGACGGTCATTCCGGGATCGATGGTATCGCCGGTTGCTGATCCTTGCTCGAATCCTGCCGTCGATTCTCCGTGGGAGCGTCAGCGGTTGGTGCCGTACAACGTCCGCCTGCCGAAGTATTATGCGAACGTCACGCACCTGACCTACCACACGGATGCCGATTTCGACATCAAGTACATCTTCGGCACGACATATTACGACTACCATCTGTATGGCCCGACCTCTCCGGGCGCGGGTGCTGGTGTCGATCAGTTCGCGCCGATCAACTCGTACAAGGTCGCGGACTTCAGCGGTCTGACGTCTGGCTCGACAATCAGCGGCCAGGAATCGTTTGAGTATCGCGAGGAGAACTCGTTCTACAGCAACGAAATCAACTTCATCTCCACGGGTGACAGCCCGCTGCAGTGGGTTGTTGGTGCCTACCAGTTCCAGCAGCACTACTATCAGCCGGTCTACACCACTGACCCGAACCAGCCGCAGTGGAACCAGCCGAATTGGTTTGCCGGTGCCGTCTGTGCCCAGACCGGTGGCGTTTGCGCCCCGGCCACGCAGTTCCGCCGCTTCGACAACCGCCCGGCCAACATGGCAACGTCCTATGCTGGTTTTGGTCAGATCGACTGGCAGATCAACGATCAGTTCAAGGTCGCGATCGGTGCCCGTTACTCGTGGGATCGTAAGTACGGCACGGAATCGGTTCGTCTGCTCTGCTACGGCGTGCCAGCCTGCTATGGTATCCCGGGGCTTGCCGGCCTGAACACCATTCCGCTCGAAGTGCAGGGTGGTTATTCCTTCATCAGTGCGCCTCCGGCCTCTCCTTTCCCGGCTATTGACCTGACGGAAGTCGGTACGGTTGTGGACTCGGGCGCCAGCGGTCTCCCGACTGGTGTTGTCGGACCGACGGTCTATACGCCCGACGGCTTTGCACGGCGCGCTTATAACGCCAACTGGAGCGCCGTTACGGGTAATGCCGGTGTCGATTGGACGCCGGATGAGAACACTCTCCTTTATGCCAAGTATGGCCGAGGCTATAAGTCGGGTGGTTTCAACATCGGTATCTTCACGGTCCTGAGCTTCGCGCCATGGACTGACAAGGAAACCGTCGACTCGTTCGAAATCGGCGGCAAGAAGACCTGGAATGACTGGCTGGTCACGAACGTGGCGGCCTTCCACTACAAGTATAACAATCTGCAGATTCCAATCAGCATCGTGCAGTCGAGCGGCGGTTTGGCCCAGTCGACGACGGCGTTCTACAACGTGCCGGAATCGGTCTCGCAGGGTATCGAGTTGGAAACGACGGTGTCGCCGATCGACAACCTGGCAATCCTGTTCAACTATTCCTACCTCGATGCGCACGTCACCAAGGGGTCCGTTTCAGATCCAGCCGATCCGACGGCTTCCGCTCCGGGCGCCCAGCCGCTCTACACCGATGCGCAATGCGCGGCGTCCTATGGCGTGCCGGTTCCTGTGACCCTCGCGTCGCCGAATCCGAACGCGCTCTGCACGCGTGACATCTATACGTCCGGTACCGCACCGGGAGGCGTTGGCTGGAACAAGGCGCAGAACCTGAGGGGCAACCAGCTGCCGAACTCGGCGAAGAACAAGATCGCCGTGAACCTGATGTACACATGGGAGACAGATGGCTACGGCACGTTCCAGCCTTCCGTGAGCTACATCTGGCGCGACAAGCAGTACGGCACGCTCTTCACGCGCTCCTACAACGAAGCGCCGTCGTGGGATCAGGTGGATGCGCGCCTGCGGTGGAAATCGGAAGACGATACCTACGAAGTCATCGCGTTCGGCAAGAACATCTTTGACACCATCGGCTACGACGCCGGTGCGTACGGTACGCGCATGGCGGGTTCCATTGTTGCGCCTGCTGGCACCTGCGGCTCGGCCAATATGGATCTCTCCGGTGCTCTCCCGGTCTGTAACTTCGTCCAGGGCGTAAACGGCCCGACTGGTTACGGTCCCATCCGTGGCGCTGCAGGTGGTATCGCCAAGACTTACTCGGTCACGCCGCCGGCCACTTACGGCATCGAACTGCACTACAAGTTCAACTAAGCCTCGAACTTGTGAAGTATCGAGAAGGGCGTCGGGAAACCGGCGCCCTTTCTCTTTTGGGATAATCGACTGGCTCTCCGAAACGTCTGCCGTTGCGCTGCCTGAGAGGCGGCCCTCCCGCCAGCTGCCGCTACTGACGCAGATCCCTCACCAATCTGTACGGCTGCGAAGCGCAAGCGCAGACTTCGCCCACACAGCTCGCACGCGATCGGAAGACGACATGCAAACTCGCACTCTTGGCAAGAATGGCCTGCAGGTCTCCGTTGTGGGGCTCGGCTGCAACAATTTCGGTGCGCTCGATCTCGAGCGCAGCCGCGCCGTGGTTCACCGCGCGCTCGATGCAGGCATCACGCTGTTCGACACGGCGGATGTCTACGGCAATCGCGGTGGTTCGGAGGAGCAGCTCGGTCAAATACTCGGGCCACGCCGCAAGGACATTGTCCTCGCGACCAAGTTCGCCATGCAGATGGACGATGCAGGCGCCAAGCAAGGCGGCTCGCGCGCTTATATTTTCGAAGCGGTCGAAGCCAGCCTGACGCGGCTCAAGACCGATTATATCGACCTCTATCAGATGCACCGTACTGATCCGAAAACCCCGATCGAGGAAACGCTCGGCGCGCTCAACGATCTTGTGCAGCAAGGCAAGGTCCGTCAGATTGGTTGCTCCAACATGCCCGCCTGGCAGGTCGCGGACTCGCAATGGGTCTCGAAGACCAAAGGCCTCGCTGTATTCGCCACGGCGCAGGACGAATACAGCCTCATCGTGCGCGACATCGAAAAAGAGCTCGCGCGCGCGCTCGAGCATTACGGCATGGGCCTGCTCCCTTACTTCCCGCTCGCCAGCGGTCTTCTCACCGGCAAGTACAAGCAGGGCGAACCTGTTCCGGAGAACACCCGTTTCGCCCGCATGGGTCGCTTCGGCGATCGCTATATGACGGCGCAGAACTGGGACATCGTCGCCGCGCTCGAAACCTACGCGACTGAGCGCGGCCACACGTTGCTCGATCTCGCCTTCTCCTGGCTGATCGCGCGGCCCTATCTGTCAAGCGTCATCGCCGGCGCCACCAAGCCCGAGCAGATCGACGCCAATGTGAAGGCCGCCGGTTGGGCTATGACCGCCGACGAAGTCAAAGACATCGAGAAGATCACGCGCAAGGCGTAAGCCGGCATCACCCGGTCAGCGCCGTGCTCGCCTGGCTGCGGCGCCTGCGCCATGCCTTCACGTTATCGGCCATGCGGTCGAGATAGGTATAGATCACCGGCGTGATGTAGAGCGTTAGAAGCTGGGACAGCAGCAAACCGCCCGCCACCGCAAGGCCCAACGGCCGCCGTGCTTCTGACCCCGCACCAAAGCCGATCGCGATCGGCAAGGTGCCCATCATCGCGGCCATGGTGGTCATCATGATCGGGCGGAAGCGGATCACCGCGGCTTCAAAGATCGCCTGCTCCGGTGCCGCCGCTTCCTCGCGTTGCCGGTGCAGCGCAAAGTCGATCATCATGATCGCGTTCTTCTTCACGATGCCGATCAGCATCATCATGCCGACGAACGCATAAAGCGTCAGCGGCGTGTCATATGAGGTGACACCGATCTTGTTCAGGCCATGAAAAATCAGAAGCGTCAGCAGCGCGCCCACCGCGGCCGACGGCAAGCCCGACAAGATCGTCAACGGATGGACGAAGCTCTCGTACAGAACACCCAGAATGATATAGACCACAATAATCGCGATGATCAGCAGCACGTTCATACTCGCCGTCGAGCTCTGAAATGCCTGCGCCGTTCCCTGAAAGCTCGTCGAAATCGTATCCGGTAGACCGATCCGTTGCTGCGCCTTCGCAATCGTGGACTGGGCATAGCTCAGTGCATATCCCGGTTGCAGATCGAACGAGATCGTGACGGCTGGCAACTGGCCAAGGTGATTGATGCTCAACGGCATCGTTCCATGTCCGATCGTCACCACAGAGGTCAACGGCACGAGAGTCACTCCGTCACCGGCGGTGACGTAGATGCGCGACAGCGAACCCGGGTCCTTCTGGAACTGCGGCAACAGCTCCAGGATTACCTCGTATTGATCCGACGAACCGTAGATTTGCGAAACCTGCCCGCCGCCGAACGCTGCCCCGAGCGCCGTCTCGATTTTTTCGGGCGTCACGCCCAATGCTGCGGCTCGGTCGCGATTGATCGTTACCATCACGGTGGGTGTTGAAAGATTGAGATCGTTCGTCACTCCGGTGAGGCCCGGATCATTTGCCAGTGCGTTCGTCAATTGCGTCGCACTGTCCTGCAAAACCTTCAGATCAAGGCCTTGGAGGGTATACTGGTACTGGGACTTCGATTGCCCGCCGCCGATGTTAATCGCTGGGGGGTTGCTGATGTAGACGTTGATACCAGGCACTTGCGAAACCTTTTTGCGCAGTTCCAGCGCCACTTGGTCCGCAGTTGGGTGCCAACCCAGTATGCGGCCAAGCCACGACGTCGCGGGCCGGTCTGCAGGCTCCTTCAAGCGCAAGATAATGCGGCCCGAGTTCACCCCGGCACTGACACCGCCGGAGCCTACCGCCGACATCGCCGCGGCGACGTTTGGATCCGCCTGAATGATCTTCGCGACCTGCTGCTGATACTTCACCATCTGACCAAACGACGTACCGTTCGCCGACTCGGTGTTGATGCGGAGCTGATTGGAGTCTTGCGCCGGTAGGAAGTCGCTCGGACTGACCGCGAACAGGAACACCGTTGCGGCGATGCTACCCAGGAACACCACAAAAATGATGGGGCGATGATTAAGGCTCCAGCGCAGCGACCTCTCGTAGGCGCCCTGCGCCCGATCGAACGCCCGCTCACTCCACTCATAGAAGCGGTTGTGCTTTCGGTGGCTTTCCGGCTTCAGAATGCGCGCGCACAGCATGGGCGTAAGTGTTACTGAGACGACGCCCGAGAACGCGATGGCAATCACGATGACGACTGCAAATTCATGCAGCAGGCGCCCGACGATGCCACCCATGAAGATGATTGGAATGAACACCGCTGCCAGCGACACCGTCATCGACAGGATGGTGAACCCGATCTCCTGCGAGGCAGCAAATGCTGCGGCTCGCGGTTCTTCGCCTTGCTCGATATGCCGGACCGTATTTTCCAACATCACGATGGCGTCGTCGACAACGAAGCCGACGGACAGCGTCAGCGCCATCAATGACAAGTTGTCGAGGTTGAACCCGAAAAACGACATCCCCGCAAAGGTGCCTATGACTGCAATCGGCAGTGCCAGCGACGGGATCAACGTGGCGCGCGCGGTGCGCAGAAAGACGAAAATCACCAGCACCACGAGAATGCCCGAGATGACCAGCGTGCGCTCGACATCGTCCACCGACGCACGGATCATCCGGGTACGATCGTAAAGTGTATCGAGGTTTACCGAAGCCGGTAGCTGCTTCAGGAATTGCGGCAACACGCGATTCACTTCGTCCACGATCGCGATGGCATTCGAACCCGGCTGGCGCTGTACCGCCAGAACGATCGCCCGCTTGCCGTTGAACCAGCTCGCGGCCTTGTCGTTCTCCACCCCGTCGAACACATGCGCCACGTCGCGCATGCGCACGGCGGCGCCGTTGCGATAGGCAACGACCTGGTTCTGGAAGCCTGCAGCATCGGTCAACTGCCCATTGGCATGGATAAGCTGCGCACGCGCCGTTCCATTCAGGGAACCGGTTGCAACATTGACGTTGGCCGCATCGATCGCGGTCGCCAGCTGATCGATCCCGACGCTGCGGATCGCCAGCGCAGCAGGGTCGGCCTGCACCCGCACGGCATATTTCTGAGCGCCGTACACGACGACCTGTGCGACACCTTGAAGGGTCGATAGCTGCCGCGCGAGCAGCGTCTCGGCATATTGATCGACTTGCGACAACGGCAAGGCGTCCGAACTCATCGCCAGAAAGAGGATCGGCGAGTCCGCCGGGTTCACTTTGCGCAAAGTTGGTGGCGACGGCATGTTCTGGGGCAACCGCCGTGTCGCTGTCGAAATCGCGGATTGAACGTCCTGCGCCGCGCCGTCGATGTTGCGGTCGAGGTCGAACTGAATCGTGATGTTGGTCGAACCCTGGGTCGATGACGACGTCATCGAGCTGATGCCGGCGATGGTCGAAAACTGTGCTTCCAGCGGTGTCGCGACCGCCGATGCCATCGTCTCCGGATCGGCGCCTGGCAGCGACGCGCTCACCGAAATCGTCGGGAAATCGACGTTGGGCAGTTCGCTGACCGGAAGCGTCGCGTAACCGAACGCGCCGAAGATCACCAGCGCGGCCATCAAAAGGGTGGTGAGGACCGGGCGACGAATGAAGACGGCGGAGATGTTCATGACTTCTGCCGCTGTCCTTTGTGTGCCCCGTCGTTCTTGATAACCACCGCACCACCGGGCACGACCCGCATCTGCCCGTCGGTGACCACGCGCTCGCCCGGTTTGATCCTGCCTTGCAGTGCCGCGACCTTGCCGTCGTCGTTCAACACGGTGACGGGCCGCATCTCCGCCTTGTCGCCCTTGCCGATGACATACACATAGCGTCCGTTCGGTCCTTCGTTCACCGCACTGCTCGGCACCACCGGCACATGCTCGAGATCGGCGAGCGACACAGCAACGTCCACCAGCTGACCCGGCACCAGCATGCTGTCGGCGTTCGGGAATGTCGCGCGCAGTTCGATCGTGCCGGTCTTGTCGTCCACCGCATTGCTGGTGAAGTCGACCTTCGCTTTGCGCATGGTCTCCGGCGCGCCATGCACCTGCACTGTTGCGGTCAGTTTGTCTTTCGCGGCTTGTGCTTCGATGCGCGGCAGGTCGGACTGCGGCAGCGCAAACGACACCTTCACCGGCTGGAACTGGGTGATGACGACCAGCGGTGATGCGGCCGTCGCGCCGATACCGCCGGAGGCGCTGACCAAGTTGCCCGGCTGCACCAGGATCGGCCCGGTCTTGCCGTCGATCGGCGAGCGGATCACGGCGTATTCGCGGTTGAGCTGCGCCACGGCGAGCAGAGCGCGATCCGCCTTCACCGTTGCGGCGAGTGCGTTCGCGCTTGCCACCGCCTGATCACGCTGGCTCGCTGAAACGGCCTTTTGCGCGAACAGCGCGGCATAGCGTGTCTTGTCGTTCTGCGCCGCCATCAACTGCGCCTGATCGCGCGCCAGTGTCGCCTCGGCCTGTTGCACAGCGGCATCGAAGGGGCGCGGGTCGATGCGGAACAGGATGTCGCCCCGTTTGACGATCTGGCCTTCCTTGAACTCGGCGGAGAACAGCCGGCCCTCGACCTGCGGCGTCAGCTGCACCGTAGCGTTGGCCACCACGGTGCCAATGGCGGGCTCCTGCACCGTCACACTCTTTTCCATGACGCGTGCGATCAGCACCGGTGCCGGCGGCCGCTTCTTCTCTTCCGGTTTGGAGGAACCAAAGAAATACCAAACAACGCCGATCAGGAGGACGACGCCCGCAATCCCAAGGATGAGCCGGCCAACGGGATCGCTGCTCGCGCGGCGCACGGTTCCGGGGATGTCCTGGGCAGCCTCTTTGAAATTCTGGCTGCTGAGGGCGGGGCGAGGAATCTGCATGTATCACGTCCGGGCGGCCGCTTTTTGCGCACCGCAATTAAGTTCAACGCTCCCGCATTCTTCCTAACATGGCCGCGGGAAATTGCGAGCCTGGAACAAATGACTGCGACGGGAAGCACCACTGGCGATGGGCCGGGCCGCAAACGCCAATCGGTTCCAGTGGTTAAAGGGCCTACCCCCACCGATCCCGTCGCCAAGTTACCGATTCGAAACGCAGCTGCGGCTGCTTTTCCCGAACTCGTGATGACTGTCGCAAAAAGGTGCAGTTTTCAGCCTTAAAAAGCGCCCGGGCGAGCGTGTTGCCGTTACCCCGGCGCACGTCTATAAGCCCGCGCTTCCCACCCAGCCCGGCAGAGTTATGGACCTTCGCAATATTGCCATTATCGCCCATGTCGACCATGGCAAAACCACGCTTGTGGACCAGCTGCTGAAGCAGTCCGGCTCCGTCCGCGACAACCAGCACATGGACGAGCGCGCCATGGACTCCAACGATCTGGAGCGTGAGCGCGGCATCACCATCCTGGCCAAGTGCACCTCGGTCGAGTGGAACGGCACCCGCATCAATATCGTGGATACCCCCGGCCACGCCGACTTCGGCGGCGAGGTGGAGCGTATTCTCTCTATGGTTGACGGCGTTGTGCTGCTGGTCGATGCGGCCGAGTCCGTTATGCCGCAGACCAAATTCGTGCTGTCCAAGGCGCTTCGCCTCGGCCTGACCCCGATCGTCTGTATCAACAAGATCGATCGCCAGGACGCCCAGCCGGAAGAGACGCTGGAGTCGATCTTCGATCTCTTCCTGGCGCTTGAAGCCAACGATCACCAGCTCGAGTTCCATCATCTCTATGCTTCGGGCCGCAACGGTTGGGCCGTTAACGAGCTTTCCGAGATCGCAAACGAGAACAAGAACCTCAACCCGCTGTTCGAGCGCATCGTCGCCGACGTGCCGAAGCCGAAGCCGATTGCGCTCGCGGGCGATGAGCATCCCTTCAAGATGCTGGTCACCACCCTGGAAGCCGATCCCTATCTGGGCCGTATCCTGACGGGCCGCATCGAATCCGGCGCCATCACGGTCAACCGCAACATCAAGGCGATGAACCGCGATGGCAAAACCATCGAGAAGGCGCGTGCCACCAAGGTGCTGGCGTTCCGCGGTCTGGCGCGCGTTCCGGTGGAGCGGGCGGAAGCGGGCGACATCGTTGCCATCGCCGGTCTGACCGAGGCGACCGTCGCCGACACGCTGTGCGATCCGGAAGTGACGGAGTCGATCTACGCGACGCCGATCGATCCGCCGACCCTGGCGGTGACGATCGCCGTGAACGACTCGCCACTCGCTGGCCGCGAAGGCGACAAGGTGCAGAGCCGCGTTATCCGCGACCGCCTGATGCGCGAAGCCGAAGGCAATGTCGCGATCAAGGTGCAGGAAACCGGCGAAGGCAATTATGAAGTCGCCGGCCGCGGCGAACTGCAGATCGGCGTGCTGATCGAAACGATGCGCCGCGAAGGTTTTGAGCTCTCGGTGTCGCGTCCGCGCGTTCTCTATAAGACCGAAGACGGTCAGCGCATGGAGCCGATCGAGGAAGTCACCGTCGACGTCGACGATCCCTACACCGGCGTGGTGATCGAGAAGATCTCCAACCGCAAAGGTGAGCTGCAGGACATGCGTCCGACTGGCGCCGGCAAGACCCGCATCACCTTCAACGCCCCGTCGCGCGGCCTGATCGGCTATCACGGCGAATTCCTCACCGACACGCGCGGCACCGGCGTGATGAACCGCATGTTCAGCGGCTATGCCCCGCACAAAGGTCCGATCGAGGGCCGCCGCAACGGCGTCTTGATCTCGACCGGCGACGGTGAAGCGGTGGCCTATGCGCTTTGGTATCTCGAAGAGCGCGGCAAGCTGTTCGTCGTGCCGGGCACCAAGATCTACCAGGGCATGATCATCGGCCAGAACGCCAAGGACAACGACCTCGACGTCAATCCGCTGAAGGCCAAGCAGCTGACCAACATCCGCACGACGTCGAAGGACGAAGCGGTGCGCCTGACGCCGGTGACGCCGATGACGCTGGAGCAGTCGATTGCCTATATCGGCGACGATGAGCTGGTCGAAGTGACGCCGCAGTCGATCCGCATCCGCAAGCGCGAACTGGTTCCGCATATGCGTAAGCGGGCCAAGGCTGACGCTTAAAGCTCTATCAGATATGGCTTAGTTGCACTTCTGCTGTAGCTCGGCCATCTGGTCGCTGATGCGCAGGCGCCGGTTGTGCAAAGTGCCGATCAGCTTCGTCATCTGATCCCTGAACTGCGTGTCCTGGCTGCAGATCGTCTGTGCGTTGATCGCGGTGCTCCATGCCGTGGCGACTGCATCGGCATCGCGCTGTTCCAGCGCCATCACCGCACCGCCTTCGCACCAGTTGTCGTGCGTGGCTTTGTAGCGCGAGAGTTCGGCGAGCGTGGTCGTCGCCGACACCGTCGCGGCGAGTGCGTTGTTGGCGGCCTCCTGGCACGTGACATCCGCTCGCGCGGCCGTTGAAAGTGCTGTCGCGGCAATGATGGCGATGAAAAGCGTGCGCATATTCTTGATCATTTCAATCCAACCTGACGGGCGATGATGCCGTCGACGATGCGTTTGGGCAGGGTGTTGACCATCCAGTTCTGGAATGGCTCCGGTGTCACAGTGTAGCGGGTCTTCGGCTTCGACACGGTCAGCGCGGTCTTCACCACCTCGCCCAGCTTCTCGGGCGTGAGGCCCTTCTTGCCGTTGCTGATCATGTAGTCCTTCACCTTGTCCAGCGCCGTGGCGTAGGGCGTGTTGGCGAACTGACTGACATCGACCGCATCCGCTTTGTCCCAGATCGGTGTTGCCACCGCACCGGGCGCGACGATGATGACGTCGATGCCGAACAGCATTAATTCGCGGCGCAGCGACTCCGACATGCCCTCGAGCGCGAATTTCGACGCGTTGTACGGACCGACGAACGGCGAGGCGTTCTTTCCGCCGACCGAGGAGATCATCACGATGCGGCCCGGCGCGCCTTTGCGCGAGCGATCGGCGCCGAGCAGCGGGGCGAACGCCTGCGTGACGATCAGCTGGCCGGTGAGATTGACCTCGATCTGATATTTGAAGTCGTCGATCTTGGTGTAGAGCAGCGGTCCCGGCACGGCGATGCCGGCATTGTTGACGAGGCCGAACAGTGTCTCGCCGCCGAGTGCGGCTTCGACTTGTCTGGCGCCGGCGAGCACAGCGGCTTCGTCCGTCACGTCGAAGATGACGGGCACAACGTTCGCGCCAAACTCTTTCGACAGCCGGTCGGCGTCCGCCTGTTTGCGCACGCTGCCGAAGACGCGGAAGCCGCCTGCGATGAGGACTTTCACGCAGCCCCAGCCAATGCCGGTGGACGCACCTGTGACGACGACGGATTTCATGCGAGAGCCCCTACGCTGACGGGACGACAATAGCGTGAAGTGTCACCGCCTTCACAAGTGGTCCCCCGACCAGAGGGAGGTGACGGATGAGATCGCCGCTCTAAAATATCGGCAAAGGAATCTCCCGCATGACCATCGACGCCCAGACCCTAGCCTTCGCGCACAAACTTGCCGACGCGGCGGGGGAGGTAATCCGGCCGTACTTCCGCAAGCGCATCGACATCACCGACAAGACCATGGTGGTCGAGGGGCAAACCGTGTTCGACCCGGTCACCGCCGCCGACAAGGGGGCGGAGGAGGCGATCCGCGCGATCATCGAGCGAGAGCGGCCGGACGACGGCATCCTGGGCGAGGAGTTCGGGGAAAAGGCGGGACGCAATGGGCTGCGCTGGGTTCTCGACCCCGTCGATGGGACGCGCGCCTTCATCACCGGGCGGCACGAATGGGGCTGCCTGATTGCGCTGGAGAAGGATGGGCGTCCGGTGCTGGGCATCATCGACCAACCGTGGCTGCGTGAGCGCTTTGTCGGGATCAGCGACGGGGCGCAGAAGTCTTGCACCCTGCATGCGGGCGGGACCGCCGAGGCGATCCGGGTGCGCCCGTGTCCGCAGTTGGCGGACGCGATCCTCTGCGCCACCTCGCCGGTTGATTACTTCGACGCAGGCGAGCGGGCGGCGCTGCGGCGCATCCGGGCGCAGGTGAAGATGAGCCGCTGGGGCGGCGACTGTTACATCTTCGGCGTTCTGGCGATGGGGTTCGTGGATCTGATCGTCGAGTCCTACTTCAAGCGCTGGGACGTGGCCGCCCTCATGCCCGTCATCGAGGGCGCCGGCGGCATCATCACCAACTGGCAGGGCGGCGATTGCAGCGGTGGCGGCCAGTGCCTGGCAGCAGGCGATGAGCGCATTCACGCGGCTGCCCTGGCATTGATCGCCGAACAGTAGGTCGATCTCCGCCATCTTCGTGAGGACGCGGTGCATGCGGGCGAAGAACCGCACGTAGGCGTGGGCTTCACGCTGTGCGGCCCTTTGATCCCGCTGGCATCGCCGGCGGCCGTCTTTCCAGGCGTTGCGATTGCCCAGCGGGGCGCCAACTTTTGGCTTCTCTTTGATTTTGCTGGGAAAACGCCGGGAGGTTGTTTGGCCGATTATTCGGTTTTTGCGATTTTCGCCGCCACGGACGCGCGCCATCGCCTGCCCGGAAGGGGCAGGGCCGGTGGCGATAGCGGTGGTGCGGGCGATCTGAATAGTCTCGCAGATTTCCGGTCACGGGCTTGTGATTGTCCTTACACCTGCCCGCGGGCCGCTCCTGTCTCCGTTGGGACGGGGTGTCGCTAGGATAGGGGCAACACCCTCGGGGGAGGCCATCCATGACGACCATCGAACCGTTGCCGCGCAGCAGTGCCATCACCGCCAATCTTGTGCTGGCGATCCTGCTCGGCGGGCTCGCCGCCGGGTTCTTCGACATCATCTTTGCGAGCGTGCTGTCGGGTGTCTCGCCGGACCGCGTGTTCAAATACGTGGCGGGCGGCTGGGTCGGGCTTCCGGCGGCGCGCGCGGGCGGCACCGAGATGGTGGTGCTGGGTGCGGCGAGCCACTTCGGCCTCGCGTGGATTTATGCCGCGTTCTTCACGCTGGTCAGCCGCGCGGTGCCGCTGCTGCGCCGGCAATGGATCGTGTTCGGCCTTCTCTATGGCGCGTCGCTGCACGTCTTCATGAGCTTCGTCGTGGTACCGCTGTCCGCGATCCACCGCGACCCATGGGCAACGACGTTCGAGAACTTCATGATCAATCTGGTGGGGCAGGCGCTGTTATTCGGTCTGCCGATCGCGTTTGCGGCACGGCGATATCTCGGGCCGAACTGAAGCTGCCGATTACGAAGCCGGCGGAGCTTCGCTCGGCGGGTCGCGGCGTTTGGTGTTGGAGACGGCCGACATGATGCCGAGGCCGAGGATCACAAGCGTGCCGACGATGATCCAGGTTTGCGGAATATGAATGAGCACCGCGCCGTAAATCAGGCCGGCGAGCAGCACGAAGAAGCCAATCACATAGAGCACGAACGCAGACATGGCGGGGCCTGTTTGAAAACTCCGGCGATATAACCGCCGGAGCCAGCGGAAGTTCCGCATGGTGTTTGCGGCGCCTGCAAGCCGTGGATTTGCTGGTGCGAATGCGTCTCGTATCGAGACGATGCGTTCATCGAGATGAACGAGAACGGAGCCGTCAGGTCTTTGGCTTGCGCTTTGTCGTGCGCGGTGCCGCGGACTTTCGCGTTGGCTTCGTCGTTGTTTTTGTCGTCGGCGTTTTCGCCTTCTGTACCAGCGGCAGGAAGGTGAGGTTGGGTTCGTATTTGAAGTCGACGAGGTAGATGCGGTCGCCGGAGCCGTGTTGGGCGATGGCCATCAGGTCTTCGACGCTGTCGAAGCCGCCGCGTTTGGCGAGTTTGGTCGTGATGTCCTTCTTGGTGATCTCGCGCACGCCGGTGATCACCACTTCGCCGTCGCCGAGCGGGGCGCGGCCGCCGACTTTCACGCGCTGCGAATGCCAGATGCGGACGCTGCAGGTGATCTCGCCCCGCATGATCGGCTCGCGCAGGCGCTTGGTGAACGAGAGCGCCATCGCTACGGCACGTATTTGCCGACGAAGCTGTCGAACGCGGTCCAGAATTTGGCGCGGATGGAATCCTGTTCCATCAGGATCTCGTGCTCGGCTTCCGGAATCTCGAGATATTCGCCGTGCGGCAGGCGTTTGACAAAGCTGCGTTCGGCCTCCGTCAGCACGATGCGATCCTTGCCGGCGCCGACGATCAGCATTGGTGTCGAGATGCTTTCGGGATAGCCGGGAGCGTTCACCAGTGCGAGCGAGCGATAGGCCGCTTCGATAAAGCCCCATGTGGGACCGGAGAGGCGCAGGTCGGGGTCTTTGCGCAGCAATGCTTGCGTGGCTTCGAAGCGCGTTCGGTCGGAGGTGACGAGCTGGCTGTCGAAGCCGACCTTGAACGGATCGCGCTCCGCCATGCCCCACGCGAAGTCGCCGCCTTTGCCGAGCGCGTTGTAGAGTGCCGCGGCGGCGCGGGCGGCGCTCTGCGGATAACCGCGGGTCGAGAACTTGAGCATCGGCGCCGTCGTCACGGCGCAGCGAAACCAGTCCGGATGATCGTGTACCGCGCGGATCGTGTTGTGGCCGCCCATCGAATGCGCGAGCACGATCGGCGGATGATTGGTCAGCGGCGTCACCACCTTCGCCATGAAGGCGGCGAAGTCTTCGGCATAGTCGTCGTAGTTTTTGACGTAGGACTTGAGCGGATCGCTTTGCCCGCGCTGCGAGCCGCCCTGGCCGCGCCAGTCCATCGTCGCGACGGTGAAGCCGCGGCCGCGCAGCTCGTCGATCACCTCTTGATACTTCTCCATGAACTCCGACTGGCCCTGCAGCAGGACACAGACGCCGCGCGTTCTGGCGGCGGGATCGGCATCGAAGGTTGCGCAGCGGATTTTCACGCCGCCGGGGGCTTCGATGAAGAACGGTTTGAAGATGTCGAGGGAGGGGAGCAGGGGAGCACCGTGGTGTGATGAAGGTGTGGAAGTATAGCTGCACACCCTCCCTTGTCATGGCCCGCAAAAGCGGGCCACCCAGTTGGTGAAACGCGCCCTCTACCAGCGAATGGAGCCTATGCTGCACCAGCACACAGCCATCACCTGGGTGGCCCGCTTTTGCGGGCCATGACAGTGAGGGTTTGGGGTGATGAACGTGAGGCCTCACGCTCGCCATGATTTCCGTGCCATGCTGGCGGCGGGCATAAGGCGAAGGCACTGCGCATGAGCGTGACGGACGAGGACGACTATCCGGCCATCGCAACGACGGCGCCGTCGCCGGTGGAGAAGCGGGATCTGCTCGGCAATGTCTGCTTCTATTTTCACTTTGCGGTGATGATCTTCATTCTTGCCGGATGGGCCGTTCCGCTGGCGCCGGTGCTGGTCTTCTATCTGGTGTTCATCCCGGCGGTGGCGATCCAGTGGCAGTTCAACAAGAACTCGTGTGTCCTTAACAACATCGAATCGTATCTGCGCTATGGCACCTGGCGTGCCGAGCAGAACGCGGAAGAGGGCGCATGGCTGATGACCTTGATCAAGAACGTCACCGGCGTGCAGCTGAAGCCATGGCACATCGATGTGATCACCTATGGCATCATGGGCTCGCTGTGGTTCGCCGGCCTTTCGCATCTGCTGTGGTGGTGAACGTGCGTTCGACCGTGCGGCGTGCGCTGCTCGCGACAGCGCTGTTCCTGATACCTGCGGCAACGGTTGCGGAAGATGCACCGAAGCCTGCGGCGCCGGCTGCTGCTGCGAATGCGCCGGTGCAGGACTGGTCGAAAGATATCGAGACGGTCGTCGTCACGGTCGACAATCGCGGGCCGCTGATCTGGCACGTGCAGAAGGGCGACAGCGAACTCTACATTCTGGGCATCGTGACGCCGGTGCCGGAAACGCTGGAATGGCGCACTGGCGGCGTCGAAGCGGCGCTGAAAGGCGCGTCGCAACTGCTTTTGCCGCCGCAGGCGTCGGTGGGATTGTTCGAGGGCGTCTGGTTCCTGATGTGGAATCGCGATGCGATCTATCTGCCTTCATCGACGACGATGGAGTCAACGCTGCCTGCTGATCTCAGCGCACGGTTCACGAAGGTCCGCGACAGCCTGCACCGCGATGCCGATCGCTATTCCGATCTGCGTGTCCCGCTGGCCGGCTTGCGGCTGGCTGGCGATTTCCAGAAGTCGGCGGGGCTCGACTATCGCAAGGTGAGCAAGATGCTCGACAGGCTGGCGAGCCGTGCACATGTGAAGAGCAAGCCGATTGCGACCTACGAAGCGCTGCCGCTGGTGAAGCAGCTGCCGAAGATGTCGCCGGCCGCGAATGCCGCGTGCATGAAAGCGGCGCTCGACGACATCGAGGTGCAGCGCGTGCATGCGGAGCCGGCGGCCGAAGCGTGGGCGGTCGGCGATCTCGACGGGATCAAGGCGAACTACTCCGACACGCGCTTCGAAAGCTGCATCCAGTCGATGCCGAGTTTCTCGGCGCTGTTCGACCGGGCGGTGCGGGACTCCACCAACGCCGCCAACGCGGCGCTGGCCAGGAAGGGCAAGACGTTGATGGTGGTCTCGATGGGCGAATTGCTGCGCCGCGGCGGGCTGCTGGAGCGACTCAGGGCCGAGGGCGTGACGGTCGATCCGCCGTCCAATCAGGCGCTGCCGCCGGCCTAGAAATCTGCGCGACTGGCACTCTCCCCCTTGAAGCGCCAGGGTTCCCGCCTATGTCCTTAGCGTCCGGGCGGCCTTTGAAAGGGGCCCGGGCAGCACGACCGGTTCCGGCCATTGTGGCGGGACCATGAACCAACGCTTCTAGGAGGTTGTTAAACCCATGCGTACGCACGATTTTTCCCCCTTTTTCCGCTCCACCGTCGGCTTTGACCGCCTGTTCGACCGCCTCGACCGCGCCGTCGACCAGAGCAACGGCTACCCCCCGTACAACATCGAGCGCAGCGACGAGACCCACTACCGGATCTCTATCGCCGTGGCCGGCTTCGGTGAGAAGGACCTCTCGGTCGACGTCAACAACGGCGTCCTGACGGTCACCGGCAAGCGCGAAGAGCAGAGCGACGGCAAGCAGGCCTATCTCTATCAGGGCATCGCCGGCCGCGCCTTCGAGCGCAGCTTCCAGTTGGCCGAGCACGTCGAAGTGCGCGGCGCCAAGCTTGAGAACGGCCTGCTCCATGTCGATCTGGAGCGCGTGATCCCTGAAGAGAAGAAGCCGCGCAAGATCGCGATCAACGGCGCCTCTCCCGAACTGAAGACGATCGAAGGCGCGAAAGCCGCCTAAGCGATCTGCTTCGCTGAATGACAAAGGCCGGGTGCCGCAAGGTGCCCGGCCTTTTCGTTTGCGGGTGGCGGCGTTTGCATCGCGGTAAGATTGTGGGCGCAGAATTGCGGTGGTGTGTTCCGACCAGCGTGCCGTGCCCCTCACTGCCCAAGAGCTTCGCGCCGATCTCGAACGGGCGCTGACATCGCCAGACCCAGTCGCTGCCTTTCACAAAGAGGCGGAACGGTTCAGCGATCATATGCTTGAGGAGAGCACTCTCAGCGCAGAGTTCTTCGCACTGTTGTGCGAACTGTTTTCGCGGCCCGTTTTCTTTCAGGTGAAAGGCGCTCAGGATTTCCTATTCGAGATCATCTATCAGGACATCATCTCGCCCGATCAGATGAACGGTCTGCTGTCAGCGATGATCGCCTCTTATTCGCAGTACGCGGATGAAGAGTTGTGCTGGTTTGTCGGCGATCATATCGCACGCCGCTATCCGCCCGAGGTGGGTTTGGCGGCGCTGGAAGAGATCGCGCCGCACACAACGCTGCCCGTACAGTGGAGCAGCGTGCTGCTCGGGCTGGATATCCTGGAGCGGCACCGCGGTGTGAGCGACGCGACATATCAGAGACGTTGCAAGGTCCTTCGCAGCGCGGTGGAGCGCGCATTCGGCGAATGAGCAAGAGGCAACAACGGCGTTGGCTTATCGAAGCGGTTCATGCGCGGCTGCTGCCGGAGTTTGTGCGGCTCGGCTTTGAGGTCGTGCCATCTGCGGGCGATGATGCGCGCGGCGAAATTCGGGCGGCGTTTCCGTTCGGCCGGCTGCGCCGTAACGGGCCGGAAGGCTTGGAGCTTGTCGAGATACAGCTTCACAAGCGTCGTGCGGCGGCCTTCCGCTTGAATATCGGCATCGCGCCGCCGGAAGGCGTCGATCACTTCACGGGCCAGCACATCGCACAGGAAGATATCTGGGTCGGCTATCTCGATCACTTCTATGAACTGTACCGTTCTCCAATGTTTCGCATCTGGTTTGCCGTGCGTCGCTGGAGCTGGTCGAAGCGTGCCGTCACAGAAGGCGATTGCGGCGCATTGGTCGATGAGGTCATCGGCTTCTTACCGGAGGTCGAGCAAGCGCTGCGTGAGGGGCGGGCAGGGCCTCATGTCAGACGCATCGGGTAATCACCAATGGCCCAGAGAACGGCGTCCTCGCATGTGCGCGCCTTACACAACCCAGAGGTGGCGGTCACAGCAGCGTTAACCCGGAACCTCGGAATGTCGTGACTGCCTAATGGGTTAAGCGTAGGGAATAAGCAGCCCTCTCATTCGTTATTATCCATGCCCTCCTGGCAAAGCGGACTTTTCGCGCGGTTTGCGCGGCTGATGCGGCCCAAGCCGGCGGCCACGGCCGACGTGGCGGAGTTGCGCCGTCAGTATGCCTATCTCGCCGAACAGTTCGGGCCGGTGCCGCGGACGGTGACGTTCGATCCGGCCGCCATCGGGCCGATCAAGGGCGAGTGGGTACGGGCGGCGAGCGCGCCGCAGACGCGGATGATTCTCTATTTCCACGGCGGCGGCTTTGTCGGCGGTTCGCCGGAGATGCACCGCTCGGTCGTGGGGCAATTGTGCGAAGCGGCGGAGACCAATGCGTTCTCGCTCGCCTATCGCCTCGCGCCTGAATACGCGTTTCCGGCGGCGGTGCGCGATGGCATCGACGCCTATCGTCATCTGATCGCGCGGGGACATCCAGCGCGGTCGATCGTGCTGGCGGGCGATGCGGCGGGTGGCGGTCTCGCCTTCGCGGTGGCGCTGGCGATCCGCAATGCCGGGCTCGACATGCCGGCCGGTATTATTGCGATGAGCCCGTGGGCCGACATGGCGCTGACCGGCTGGTCGATGCTGCAGAACGAGAAGAACGACGCGGCGCTGTCCTGGGCGTTGCTGTTCATCAGCGCGCGCAACTATCTGCGCAAGACGCTGCCCACCGACCCCTATGCCTCCCCGGTCTATGCCGACTTCAAGGATTTTCCGCCGATCATGGTGCATGCCGGGGCGCTGGAGATACTGCGCGACGATGCGAGCCGTCTTGGCGAGAAAGCTGCGGCCGCGGGCGTGCCGGTGAGCGTCGAGATCTATGATGGCATGCAGCACGTGTTTCAGGCGAACCCGTATGTGCCGGAAGCGAAGGTGTCGCTCGGCCGCTTTGCGAGTTTCATCAAGGCGCGCACGCGCGATGCCGCAGTGACGGCGCGGTCCGAGACTCAGGCCGACAGCACGTCCTGACGTTCGGCGTAGGTGAACGGCAGTTTGGTGCCGGTCAGCGTCGTGCCGTCGAGCACGATGCCGCGCATGTCGGCGTCGGAGAAATTGGCAAAGGACAGATCGGCATCGTTGATGCTGGCGCGGCGCAGGTCGGCGCCGCGCAGATCGGTGTACCGCATGATCGCGCCGTCGAGCCGCGCCGGCAGCAGACGGTCCTGACCGATCAGCAGCGGACCGAGTTTCGCATCGTGCAGATCGGCGTAGTTGAGCTGCGCGCCCGAGAGATTGGCGCCGCGCAGATCGGCGCCGCTGAGCGTCGTCGAACGCAGATCGGCGCCGGAGAGATTGCTGCCCTGCAAAGAGACGCCGGAGAGATTGAGACCGTAGAACACGGCGCGCGGCGCGATCAGCGCGGTGAGCGGGCGGGATGACAGGTCGTGCAGATTGCGCAGGTCCGCGCCCGAAAGATCGGCCGGCCGGCCTTCGCGCCCTTCGCTTTCGATCCAGCGCGCGTGATTGCGCAGGATCGTTTCGATCGGCGCGTTGAATTCCTTAAGGTCGCGGCCTTGCGTCTTCTCCGTCAGCGCCAGCGAGAGGTCGGCGCCGGCGATCTGCGCCCGCTCCAGCTTGGCGCCGACGAGAACGGCATTGGTGAGATTGGCGTCGGTGAGATTGCTGCCCGAGAGGTCCGCGTTCTCAAGATTGGCGCCGGTCAGCGTCGCGCCCCGGAGGTTGGCGCGGGCGAGGCGGCAGTCTTTCATGATGGCGTCGGTGAAGTCCGCATTCATCGCGACCGCGCCGGTGAGCTTGGCGCGCGACAGGTTGGCGGAGTTCAGCATCGCGGCCTGGACTTCCGAGGGGCCGATCTCGTGCTGCAGGATCTTGAGGTTCCCGTAGCGGTCCTTCTCGGCGATCACGCCCTCGCGCAGGTCG
>DATAHD010000443.1:0-8264 GCA_036263395.1 Rhizomicrobium sp.
AGCAGCGCGCCGAGACGGCGCACAATATCGAGGCCGGTGACGATCACGCGCACCGCGCCGAGCGATTTCAACGCTTCGCAGATTTCGGTGGTCTCTTCGCTGTCGCCGCGGGCCGAAAGCACGCCGATGGTCTCGACACCGTCGATGCGGCCGAGGGCGGCGAAGGCGGTGCGGGCTTTGGCGTTGCGCGGATCGAAGCCGGCGGTGTCGATGATCGCGAGCGTCTTGGTTTCGATTGCGCGCGCGACGGCGCTTGCCACCTGCTCCGCATTGGCGGCGGCGACGAAATGCGCGTCGAGATGTTTGGCGAAGGTCTCGAGACGCGCCACGGCACCCGCGCCGTCGATGTCGGAGGCGATGAGCACGACCTTGCGGCCGATCATGCGGGCATGCGCCGCGATCTTCGCGGCGACCGCCGTCTTGCCCGCGCCGTTGCAACCGGCGAGCAGGATGGCGGAGGTCGTGTTCATGTCGATCGGCGCCGAACGCATGCGCTTGTCGAGCGCGGCGGCGAGGGCCAGCGTCATGTCGGTGAGGCTGCTCTTCTGCGCGGCCTCCGCGACTTCGTTGGTCAGCGCGTCCGGCGCGCGATGGGCGTGCAGCACGGCGAGAAGTTCGGGACGGCTGAAGCCGCGCGCCGCGGGTTTGCCATTCTGCGCCGGGGTGCGCAGGCGATGGATGAGGCCGTCGCGATAGGCGGTGTGGACGTTCGCCGCCGGTTCGTTGTCCTGCGGTGATTCAATCGCGGTGACGGCTGCGGCGGTCTCCAGCTCTGCATCCGCCTTGTCGAGCGCGGCGCGCACGATCACGCCGCCGCCTTTCGACTTCTGGCTGTTGATGATGACGGCATCGTCGCCCATCTCGGCGCGAACCGAGGCGAGGGCGGCTTTCATGTCGTCTGCTACGAAGGTGCGCAGTTGCATGTGTTAGACCTGTCCCAATGTGCGCAGGCGCACGGACGCGTGGATTTCGTTTTGGCTCATGACGACCGTCTGCGGACGGAAGCGTTCGATGATGGAGCGGACGAACGGGCGGATCTGCGGGCTGGTCAGCAGCACCGGCACATCGCCCTTCTGACCGGCCTCGTCGAAGCGGTCGCGCACGGTGGTGATGAACTGCTGCAGCTGCGACGGCGCCATCGCGAGCTGACGCTCTTCGCCCTGACCGACGATGGACTCGGCAAACGCCTGCTCCCAGGCCGGCGACAGCGCAATGAGCGGGAGATAACCGCCCGGCGCAAGGTTGGCGTGGCAGAGCTGCCGCGCGAGACGGGCGCGGACATGCTCGGTGATGTAGAGTGTGTTCTTGGTGAAGCCGACCGCTTCGGCGATGCCTTCGAGGATCGCAGGCAGATCGCGGATCGAGACGCGCTCGCCGAGCAGGGTTTGCAGCACGCGCTGCACGCCGGTGACGGTGATCTGCGCCGGGATGAGTTCTTCGACCAGCTTCTTGTGCTCCGCCGGAAGATCGTCGAGCAGCTTGCGCGTCTCCGCGAAGGAGAGGAGTTCGCTCATGTGCTGCTTGAGCACTTCGGTAAGGTGCGTGGTCAGCACGGTGCCCGGATCGACCACGGTGTAGCCGCGGAAAGCCGCTTCTTCGCGCAGCGCCTGCGAGACCCATGTCGCGGGGAGTCCGAACGCCGGCTCGGTGGTGTGCGTGCCAGGCAGATCGATCGGCAGGCCGCGCGGATCCATGACGAGCATCGAACCGGGGAACAGCTCGCCGGTGCCGGCGGACACTTCTTTCACGCGCAACGCATACTCGTTGGCGCCGAGCTGCATGTTGTCGAGGATGCGCACCTGCGGCATCACGAAGCCCATTTCCTGCGCCAGCTGACGGCGCAGCGCCTTGATCTGATCGGTGATCTTGTGGCCCTGCACATCGTTGATGAGCGGCAGCAGGCCATAGCCGAGTTCGATACGCAGCAGATCCATCGCGAGCGCGGTCGAGATTGGCTCTTCCGTCGGCGCAGCAGCCGAAGTGGCCTGGGCTTCGGCAGCGAGCGCCTGCGCCTGCTTCTCGTCCTTTTTTTTGTAGGCGAGCCATGCAACGCCACCGATGGCGGCGGCGAGGCCGAGGAACACGATCGTCGGCATGCCGGGCAGAACGCCGACCACCGCCATCACGGCGGCGGCCATGCCGAGGGCCTGCGGATAGAAGGAGAACTGGTCCATCAGCGCCTTGTCGGTGGCGCCGTCGATGCCGGCCTTGGAGACCATCAGACCGGCCGCGGTCGAAACGATCAGCGCCGGCATCTGGCTGACAAGGCCGTCACCAACCGTCAGCAGGGTAAAGGTGTGGGTCGCGTCGCCGAAGCTCATGCCCTTCTGCACGACGCCGATGATGATGCCGCCGATCACGTTGATCGCGACGATGAGGAGGCCGGCGATCGCATCGCCGCGGACGAACTTGCTGGCACCGTCCATCGAACCGAAGAAGTTGGACTCGGCTTCGATCGTCTTGCGGCGCTCGCGCGCTTCGTTTTCGTTGATAAGGCCGGACGACAGATCGGCGTCGATCGCCATCTGTTTGCCGGGCATGGAGTCCAGGGTGAAGCGGGCCGCGACTTCGGCGATACGGCCCGAACCTTTGGTGATGACGACGAAGTTCACCACGACCAGGATCGCGAACACGATCAGGCCGATCACGAAGTTGCCCTGCATGATCAGCTTGCCGAACGCCTGGATCACATAGCCGGAGGCGTCGGTGCCTTCGTTGCCGTGGCCGAGGATGAGGCGGGTCGAGGCGAGGTTGAGCGCCAGACGCATCATCGTGCTGATCAGAAGCACGGTCGGGAAGGACGAAAACTCCAGCGGCTTCCGAATGAAGACGCAGGTCATCAGGATCAGGATCGACAGCGACAGCGAGAAGGCAAGGCAGACATCGAGCAGTACGGACGGCAGCGGCAGGATCAGGACGATCAGGATCGCCATGATGCCGACGGCAAGGCCGAGATCGCTGCGCTTCAGCAATTGCTGCGCGGTGGCGAGATTCAGGCCGAACCCGGGGGCCGGTGCTGCTGCTGTGATGTCAGACATTTATATGGGTATCCGTTAGCCGGCCATCCGGGCTTCGCCATGCTGCGGGATCGCAAGACCCGCCGAGCCGTATTCGCGCAGCTTGTTGCGCAGGGTGCGGATCGAGATGCCGAGGATGTTGGCCGCATGGGTGCGGTTGCCGAGGCAGTGATCCAGCGTGTCGAGGATCAGGTCGCGCTCGACATCGGCGACCGTGCGGCCGACGAGACCGCGCGTGACCAGCGCGGCATTCTCCACCGCGGCCTGGATCGGGGCGGGAAGATCGGCGCGCATGGTCGAGGCACCAACCTGCGTGCCGTCGGGCAGGCGGATCGCTTCCGGGCCGATCTCGGTGCCGCTGGCGAGCAGCACGGAGCGGTGGATGGTGTTCTCGAGCTCACGGACGTTGCCGCGCCAGCTGTGCGAGATGAGAAGACGCTCGGTCGCGGAGGCGAGCGGGCGGAACGGCGCGCCGTTCGCTTCGGCATATTTGTGCGCGAAGTGGCGCGCGAGGGCGAGGATGTCCTTCGGGCGCTCGCGCAACGCCGGCAGGCGCAGGTTCACGACGTTGAGGCGATAGAGAAGGTCTTCGCGGAAGACACCATGCTTCACCGCTTCGGCGAGATCGCGGTTCGATGTCGCGATGATGCGGATGTCGACCTTGACCGGCTTGGTGCCGCCGACGCGGTCGATCTCGCGCTCCTGGATGGCGCGCAGCAGCTTGGCCTGCAGGCGGGCATCCATCTCGCTGATTTCGTCCAGCAGCAAGGTTCCGCCGTTCGCTTCCTCGAACTTGCCGAGGCGGCGGGCGATGGCGCCGGTGAACGCGCCCTTCTCGTGACCGAACAGTTCGGACTCGAGCAGGTTCTCCGGGATCGCGGCGCAGTTGACCGAGATGAACGGCTTGTCGGCGCGGTTGGACTTGCGGTGAATATAACGCGACATCACCTCCTTACCCGTACCGCTTTCGCCGGTGATCAGGATCGAGGCTTCGCTGCCGGCCACCTGGTCGGCGAGCGCGATGACCGCGCCCATGGCTTGATCCTCGAAAATGAGCTGGTGGCTTTCATCAGCCACCGCCGCCAGGACCGCGGCGATGAGTTCAGCATCGGGCGGCAGTGGCAAATACTCTTTCGCGCCGGCGCGGATGGCGTCGACCGCACGGCGGGCATCGGTGCCGATGCCGCAGGCGACGACCGGCGTGCAGATACGCTCGGCCGCGAGGCTGCGGACCAGGTGACCGATGTCGAGCGTGACGTCGGCCAGCACAAGGTCGGCACCGTTGCCGGCGCGCAGGGCCGCGAGGCCGGTTTCGATGTCGCCGGCGTGCGTGACTTTCGCACCGCGATCCATGGTGATCTTGGTGGCCGCGCCGATCTGGCCCTGAAGCGATCCGATGATGAGAAGACGCATGTCGCTTGTTCCTTACGATTGGCCGGCTTTGATGATTTCGGTCATGGTCACGCCAAGGCGGTCCTCGACCAGCACAACCTCGCCGCGGGCGACGAGGCGGTTGTTCACATAGATGTCGATGGCTTCGCCGACCTTGCGGTCGAGTTCGACGACGGTGCCTTTGCCGAGCTTGAGAAGCTGGCTGACTTCCATGCCAGATTTGCCAAGCACGGCGGACACCGTGACGGGCACATCGAACACCGCTTCGAGATCCTGCGCCGAGCGCTTGGTCTCGGTGTCCGGCATTGCATCGGTGTTGAGGAGCGCAGCGCCGCCTTTGCCCGGCTGCTCCTGCGCCAGATCGGGAAGATCGACTTCATCACTCGGTGCCATGGCTCAGCCTTTCGGAGAAATTTGCGAGAAGCGCCGCGCGATCAGATCGGCGAGAGCGGCTTCGATACGGTCTTGCGAATGTTCGGCGCCGGCGCCGCGCCACTCGATGCGGCAGTCGGCGCCCGGGGCGCGCGGGTCGGGGGTCAGGACGATGCGGCCGTCATAGCCCTCGTCGGCGGCGATCTCTTCGATCTTCGGCTGTAGCGCCGTGATCACGGCAGGGGCCGCCTTGATGACAACGCGGGGTTCGCCGATCGCCTGGTGCAGGGCTTCGCGCAGGGCACGCTCGACTTCTTCATGCGGCGCGACTTCGATCGCGGCGCGCGCCAGCTTGGCGGCGGCGGCGAGCGCGATCTGTGCGGACTCGGCGCGGACGGCATCGATCTCGGCACGCGCCTGACCCATCACGGCCTGCAGCGTCGCCGTGGTGTCGCGCAGGGCGACAGCGATCGCTTCCTGGGCGCGGACGGCGCCGGCCTTGGTGCCTTCTTCGCGGGCGCGGGCGCACATCGCGTCGATTTCGTCCTGGGTATAGGACTTCTTCTGTCGCGCGCGCGCGGCGTTGGAGATCACATCTCCTTCGGAGCGGAACTCGGTGTCGAAGGTGAATTTGGCGAGCGGGGCGGTCATCAGTACACCAGCTCGTCTTCGCTATTGCCGCTCGAGATCATGATCTCGCCCTTGTTGGCGAGGTCCTTGGCGACATTGACCATGCGCATCTGGGCTTCGTCGACGTCCTTGAGGCGGACCGGGCCCATCGCTTCCATATCTTCGCGCAGGATTTTGCCGGCGCGTTCCGACATGTTGGAGAAGAAGACGTCGCGTAGCGTGTCGGTGGCGCCTTTGAGGGCGAGACCGAGCTTATCCTTCTCGACGTGACGCAGCAGCGTCTGGATCGAACCGGGGTCGAGCTTGCCGAGGTCTTCGAAGGTGAACATCAACGCCTTGATGCGCTCGGCGCTGTCGCGGCTGCGTTCTTCGAGGGCGGCGATGAAGCGGCCTTCGGTCTGGCGGTCGAAGTTGTTGAAGATTTCCGCCATGTGCTCATGGCTGTCGCGCTTGGCGGTACGGGCGAGGTTGGACATGAATTCGACGCGCAGGGTCTTCTCGACCTTGTCGAGGATGTCCTTCTGCACGCTTTCCATGCGCAGCATGCGCTGCACCACTTCCATCGCGAACTCTTCCGGCAGCGCGCCGAGCACGCGGGCGGCGTGTTCCGGCTTGATCTTGGAGAGAACGACGGCGACGGTCTGCGGATATTCGTTCTTGAGATAATTCGCGAGAACGGACTCGTTCACGTTCGCGAGCTTGTCCCACATCGTGCGGCCGGCCGGACCACGGATTTCTTCCATGATCTGGGCAACTTTTTCGCCCGGCATCATCTGCGTCAGCAGGCGCTCGGTGGATTCGTACGAACCCATCAGCGAGCCGGTGCCCGACATCTGCGAGACGAAGTCGACCATCAGCTTTTCGACCACGCCGGCGCTGACCGTGCCGAGATTGGACATGACCTGCGAGATCTCCTTGACCTCGTCGTCGTCCAGCAGGTTCCAGATTCTCTGGGAGTGTTCTTCGCCGAGCGATAGCAGCATGACGGCCGCGCGCTCGGCTCCGCTCAGCGAGCGGACGTCGTCTTTGACAGATGCTTTGGGACGGGGCGCCATCGATTACACCGGTTGATGCAGCCAGGTGCGGATGATGGCGAGCGCTTCTTCCGGATGCGCCTGCACCACTTCACCGACCTTCTTGATAGAGGATTCGCGGACCTGACCTTCGATGCGCGAGATGTCGATCATGTTCTCGTTGCCTGCGCCGCCGCCTTGCGCGATCTGCGCGGGCGATCCACCGGCCTGCATCGCAGCGGGAATGGAACCGTCCGGCGCCGCGAGTTGCAGCGGCATCTGGCCCCCGGCAACGTATTGCGTAGCCGCCGCCGGGCCGTTCGGTGCGAAGACCTTGGCGATCAGCGGGCGGGCGACAAAGAAGCCAATGAGGAGCGCGGTGACGCAGAAGATCGCCGCTTCGATGATCTTGAACCAGTCGGAGCCTTCGAGGCCGAGCAGCGGAGCGGCGGCCGGTTCGATCGGCGCCTCGTCCATGCGGGCGAACGCCATGTTCACGACCTGCACCTGATCGCCGCGCGCCTTGTCGTAGCCGATCGCGGACTTCACGAGGCTGTCGATCTGCGACATCTCCTGCGCCGTGCGCGGCTTGTAGCCGGTGACCTTGCCGGTGGCGGCGTCGGTGGTGGTGGTGCCGTCGACGACCACGGCGACGGAGAGCTTGCGGACATCGCCGCCGTCCTGCGTGCTGGTCTTCACGGTCTTGGAGATTTCGTAGTTGGTCGTCTCTTCGGTGCGGTTGCCTTCCGACTTGGTGGAGTCGCCGCCCGCGCCCGAGCCATTGGCCTGCTGGCCGTTCGGCAGCGCGTTCGCGACCGAGACCGCGCTCGAGCTGTTGCCGTTGCTGTCCTTGTTGCTGCTTTCGACGGTCTGGGTCGAGCGGACGACCTTGGAGTCGGGGTCGTAGGTCTCGCTCGTCTCCGTCGAGTGGTTGTAGTTCATGTCGGCGCTGATCTGGACGCGGACATGGCCCGGGCCGACGACGCTGGCGACGATCGACTCGATGCGCTGGCGGATACGGTCTTCGAAATCGTTGGTGTGCTGTTCCTGGTTCGCCGCAGTGGCGCCGACGCCGTCCTTGCTGTCGCCGCCCGCGAGCAGGGTACCGCGGTCATCGACGATCGAGACGTGATCGGCGTTCAGGCCGGACACGGCGGCAGCGACGAGGTGCTGGATCGCCTGCACCTGGCCGCGGTCGAGCGTGCCGCGCGTCTTGATGACGACGGAGGCGCTGGGGTTCTGCTCATCGCGCGAGAAGATCTGGCGCTCGGGAATGACAAGGTGGACGCGGGCGGCTTCGATGCCGTCGATCGTCTGGATGGAGCGGACGAGTTCGCCTTCCATCGCGCGCTGCTTGTTGATGTTCTGGACGAAGGCGGTGGCGCCGAACGCGTCCGACTTGTCGAAGATTTCATAACCGACGCCGGCGGAAGGAAGATTCTCGGACGCCAGCTCCATACGCAGCTTGGTGACCTGGTCGGACGGAACCAGGATCGTGCCGCCGTCACCTTTTGCATCGTAAGGCACGCTCATGGCGTCGAGCTTGGCGGTGATCTGTGCCGCTTCGCGCGGATCGAGACCGGCATAGAGAATGGTCTTGGCAGGCTCGCTGATGACGCCGGCGGCGTAGAGGAAGAAGGCGGTCAGCGCAGCGGCCACGCCGGCCATGACGCCGAACCGTGCTGCACCGAACTGTCTGAGAAACTCCGGCAACGCCAACCTCCACCAAGGGCGCGAGGTTCGAGGGCAATGTCCAAAGCCTCTGCACGCGCGCCGTGCTAGGCAAACATTGCCGCGTTGTTGGTAAAGGGTGCCTTAATGCGTTAATTCAAATTGGCTG
>DATAHD010000444.1:0-2406 GCA_036263395.1 Rhizomicrobium sp.
CCGGCCATCAGATTGATAGGAACGCGCTTTCACGCGCCCACGTTCGCTCGCGCAAACCTCCCGCATTGCTTCAACAGCGAGCCTCGCCATCCGCCCCACGTTCATCTCCCCCGTCAGCGGGGAGGTCGTCCTGCGTAGCTCAAAGAGCGAAGCAGGACGGGTGGGGCCACCGCAAACTCAGAAGGAGGGAGGGGGTGACACAAAAATTTGAAAACGAGTGGTCCAGACAACGCCGCGATATTCGATTTTTTGAAAACAAATGTTCCTGAACTTCCCCGTCCCGCCAATCGTTGTCAGGATAGCCCGCCACCGGAGACCCCATGAGCGATTTATCCCTGAAGCCTGCTGGCGATCTTGCGAAGCTGGCGAAGACACCGTTTCCCGGGGAGAGCGAGGCGTATCGTAAAGCGCGTGAGGCGCTGCTTGCGGAGGAGATCGAGTTTCGCCGGCACATGACGCGCGTGACGGAGCAGCGGCGGGCGTTGCCGCCGGGGCCTGTCATCGAGAAAGCCTATCGCTTCAAGGATGCGAACGGTGGGGATGTGAGCCTGCGCGATCTGTTTGGCGCGCATGATACGCTGGTGACGTATTACTGGATGTTCGGGCCGCAGCGCGAGCGGCCGTGTCCGATGTGCACCAACTGGCTGGGCGCGGTGAACGGCAACGCGGCAGACATCAAGCAGCGTGTTGCGCTGAAGATTCTCAGCCGCTCACCCGTGCCGCGGCAGCTGGCGTTTGCGGCGGAGCGCGGCTGGCGCGATCTCGATTTCGTGCAGACCGTTGGCGACGACTACGCGAACGATCTTGGGCTCATCGATGCGAAGGGCGGCGAGATGCCGGCGCTGATCGTGTTCAAACGCGATGGCGATACGGTGCGGTTGTTCTGGGCAAGTGAGATGTCGAACGAGATGGCCGATCCCGGACAGGACCCGCGGGATGCGCCGGATATTGCTGCACTGTGGTCGGTGCTGGATCTGACGCCGGGTGGGCGCGGCGAGGACTGGTATCCGAAGCTGAGTTATTGAGGCGGACCGCGTTTTTAAGAACGGGTGCGCTGCACTCACACAACCTTATCGGGTATGCAGCTTTCAAGGCATTTTAAGAATTCCCCTTGAGAGTCCCTGTCTGAATTTCATGGACTTGGGAATGCGCATTCTGGACGAAGGTCGCGCAATGGCGACGTTTGAGCGGATGGGACTTCACGGCTCGAACCTGAGCCTTACGCGATATTGGCTCTCTCTTTGCAAGGATGGCGAACTTCCGCGCAAGGAAGATTTCGAACCCAGGCGGATCAAAAGCAACCTCCCGGGGATCGCACTGTTCGAGGTTGCGCATTCCGGTGCGGTTGTGTGCCGATTGGCAGGAACGGCGATCGATCGGGGCCTTGGCTGGTCGATGGTCGGCAAGGACTTCATTTCCCTCCTGCCCGAAGAAGAGCGGCCCATTCGTGTCAGCCGCCTTCACAAGGTGGTCACGGACAGCGCCGGCCTGGCGCGGACACGATTCCAGATTCATGGCCGCGAGTTTGTGCAGGAGAACTTGCTGCTTCCGTTTGACGGCATTTCGGAGACGGGCTCGCAGCACTTCCTCTTGCACACAAATGTCCGGCCGAACGATTTCGATCTCCTGGTTAGGCCCGAGGCCTGGAACACGAGCCTGCCCGAGGACTACCAGGAGATAGCGCTCTTTCATTAAGAGCTCGGCCAAGCGCGGCGTAGCGGAGATGTCTCACATCGCAAATCCGCCATCCACCGCCAGCGTCTGGCCGGTGATGAAGCTGGCGCGATCGCTGGCGAGGAAGGCGACGGCATCGGCGACATCCTCGGCGGTGCCGAGGCGGCCGAGCGGGAGCGACTTCTTGGTGGCTTCAAGAGTCTGATCGCTGAAGTCGCCGCGTTCGCGCAAGGCGTGATACATGCCGTCAGCGATGACGCCGACGCCGATCGCGTTGGCGCGGATGCCGAAGCGGCCTTCCTCGGCGGCGATGGCTTTGATGATCGTTTCGACCGCGGCTTTCGGCGCGACGGAGAGCAGGTCTTTCTTCAGGAAGCGTGCAGTCGCGGCGGAGCTGAGCGCGACGACGGCACCTTTGGTTTTGCGCAGCTCGGGTAACGCCGATTGCAGCACGGCGTAGCAACCGAAGAGATCGGTGCCGACGGTCTTGCGGAAATGCTCCGGCGTGATCTGGCCGGCGAAGCGCATGTCGACATAAGGGCCGGCGGCGTAGATCGCGGTGTGGATACCGCCGTGTTCGGACGCGGCTTGCGCGATGAAGGTGGCGACGGCGGTATCGTCGGTGAGATCGACCTGGGCGACGAGCGCTTTGCGGCCGAGCTTGCGGATCTCGTCGGCGACAGCTTCGGCGGGCTCGCGGTTGCGGTGATAGGTGAGGGCGACGTTGGCGCC
>DATAHD010000445.1:0-1549 GCA_036263395.1 Rhizomicrobium sp.
GGCCGTCGCCGTCTTCGCGGCGGCGTTGAGCGCATCCATCTGGCGATGGATCGCGGGATAGATCTTGTCCTTCACGATCTTCGCAGCCATCCCGGCATAGTCGCCCGCGATGCCTTTCGCTTTCGCGCGCGTCGCGAGCGAGGTGACAAGCCGCGATTTCTCCGCTGGTGTGGCGAGGAACGGCGGCATCTGCCCGATCGCGGTTTTCAGCAGGAAGTTCGGCGGGCAGATACCGGCCGCCACATCGTGCTTCACCCGCACCGTCTCCTGATCGAGCGTCACCGCGAACGCTTCGAGCCGCGCAAGATACGCATCGGCATCGGCCTTGCTCGCGATCTGGTGCTGGCTGTCGAGAAACTCCGGCACGGAGAGGAAATTGCCCGTCTCCTGACTCACCACATAGGGCGAGGCGGATTCGTTCATCGCGCTTTCCAGCGTGTTGTCGCCATAGGCAAAGCGCCCGCCGTCACGCCCCAGCTCCAGCGCATAGACGACGACATCCTTGTTGAGCTTCGCCGCATCGCTGAGCCCGGTGGATGGCACGGCATTCAGCTTGCCCAGCCACTCGGCGCACATCTTGTGCGAGGTATCGTTCGCCGCCCACGAGCGGTCATCCAGCTTTGCTTTCAGCCCGGCCCGCGCGCCCTTGTCGAGGCCGAGGAACGTCGCGCCTTCCGGCGACAGGGAGAGCAGCCTGTCCGTCAACCCATCGAACGCCTTGTTAAGGGTCGCATCGCCGCTCGCGGTGGCGGCCTGCGCCGGAAGGCTGAGGGCAACGGTGGTGGCGGCTGCGCTCTCGAGAAGCGCACGACGGCTGATGGTCATGGGAAGAGTTCCGGGAACACAGGAGGGATAACGCCGCGAACTTACGCTCAGGTCCCGGACGCGCAAACCACAACTGCGCGATCAGACCACCCCGCCGCGCCAGGCCGGCATCGGCCGCTGCTCCAGCGCCACATCAACCGCCGCCCGCGCCAGCAGCCGCGTGGAGTCGAGCGTCGGCAACGGCGAGCGCTCATCGTCGAGCAGCAGCGGCAGTTCGGTGCAGCCCAGCACCACCGCGTCGCAGCCTTCGTCCTTCAGCTCCTGCACGATCTCGATGAACCGCGCTCGCGACAGATCGCTGATCGTGCCGCGCACCAGCTCCTCGAAGATGATCTGCTGCACGTCGGCGCGCGCCGCCGCCGGTGGCGCCAGGAAGGCGAGACCGCGCCGCGCAAAGGCGCCGGGATAGACCGTGCCCTCCATCGTCCACGCCGTGCCGGTGATGCCGATCTTCCGGAAGCCGCGGCGCATCGCGGTGTCCGCCACGATTTCCGCGATGTGCAGGCCGGGCAGGGGCAGCGGCGAGGTCATCGCCTCGAACGCCATATGCGCGGTGTTGTCGGGACAGATCCAGAAGTCCGCCCCGGCATCGTGCAGCCGGTGCGCTGCCTTGCGAAAGCGCGCCCCAATCGGTGGAAAGTCGAGCGCGGCCCAGTCGTCCATGCTCGCGCCCATCGCCTCAATATCCATCACGATGTCGGGATGATAGTGCGCGCCCAGCTTC
>DATAHD010000446.1:0-8996 GCA_036263395.1 Rhizomicrobium sp.
TCCGGGACGATCCTCGAAATCCGGGAGCTGCAATATGCCCGCCGCTAGCCGTCCTCGCGTTCTTGTCGTCGCCAACCAGAAAGGTGGCGTCGGTAAAACCACGACCGCGATCAACCTGGGTACCGCCCTCGCCGCCGTCGGCGAGCCGACCCTGATCATCGACATCGACCCGCAGGGCAACGCCTCGACCGGCCTCGGCATCCCGCGCGGCGAACGCGAGCACACGATCTACGACGTGCTGGTCAACAACGAGCGGATTTCGAGCGCCGTTGCGCCGACCAAGATTCCGCGCCTGTCGATCGTCCCGGCGACGGTCGATCTCTCCGGTGCCGAGCTCGAGCTGATCGACGTCCCGCGCCGCAATCACAGACTGAAAGAGGCGCTGGACAACTTCGCGGAAGAAGAAGGCGCGCAACGCTTCTCCTACATCCTGATCGATTGTCCGCCGTCGCTCACGCTACTTACCGTCAACGCGATGGTCGCGGCCGATGCTGCGATCGTGCCGTTGCAGTGTGAGTTCTTTGCACTCGAAGGCCTCAGCCAGTTGCTTAAAACAATCGAGCTGGTGCGCACGAATCTGAATCCCGCGCTCGAGATCCAGGGCATCGTCCTCACCATGTTCGACAAGCGCAACAAGCTGTCGGACCAGGTCGCTGCCGACGTGCGCGAGCATATGGGCGACAAAGTCTATCGCACCATCATCCCGCGCAACGTACGTCTGTCGGAGGCGCCAAGCCACGGGCTGCCTGCGCTGGTTTACGATCTCAGATGCCCCGGCAGTCAGGCCTACATCAAGCTCGCCGGCGAACTCATTCAGCGCGAACGCGCCCGGCTTGCGGACGCCGCATGAGCGAGGTGATCAAATTCATGGCCCCTGAAGAGAAACCGCGCGCCCTCGGCCGGGGCCTGTCCGCACTCATCGGCGAAGAAGCCGTCCCGACGCGCGGTGAGCGTAGTGATGCCTCGGCGCCGAAAGCACCGCCGCGCATTCTGCCGATCGCGTTTCTGCGTCCCAATCGGTTTCAGCCGCGCAAGCGCTTCGGCGAAGACGACCTGCGCGACCTGACGGACTCGATCCGTGAGAAGGGTGTGCTGCAGCCGATCCTGGTCCGCCCGGTGAAGGGCGAGACCAACGCATACGAAATCGTAGCCGGCGAACGCCGCTGGCGCGCCTCGCAGCTTGCCAAACTGCACGATGTGCCGGTCGTCATTCGCGAGATGAACGACGCCGAGGCGCTCGAGCTTGCGATTGTCGAGAACGTCCAGCGCGCCGACCTCAATGCGATCGAAGAGGCAGCCGCCTATCACGAGTTGATGGACCGCTTCGGCTACACGCAGGAGAAAATCTCCAACGAAGTCGGCAAGAGCCGCAGCCACGTCGCCAACACGCTCCGTCTTCTCCGACTGCCGGAGTCGGTTAAGGCGATGGTGCGTGAGGGGCAGTTGACCGCAGGCCATGCCCGCACCCTGCTCAGCGTCGAGGATCCGGAGAAGCGGGCGCTCGAAATTGTCGAGGGTGCGCTGAACGTCCGTGAAGCCGAACAGCGTTCACAGAAGGTGCGGTCGGGCGTTAACCTTCCGAAGCCGGTCGATCCCAATATCGCCGACTATGAATCGCGAATCTCCAATGCCTTGGGCCTGAAAGTTCAGATAACCCATAAAGCTAACGAGAGCGGCGAGGTGCGCATCCAGTACAAGTCGCTGGAGCAACTTGAAGACGTAATAAATCGGTTGAGCAGAGCGTCGTAACGTCTTCGAATCGAAAACGAATCACTTATTGGCCTAAGTCGACCGAACAGTGTTCGGTCGGGCAAGAGCTTGTGCCGGATCGATGCGTCCGTCATAGAGCGCCCGGCCAACCACGACGCCTTCGATGTTCGGTTCGTTGGCCGCAATCAGGGCGTCGAGGTCGGCAATCGAGCCCACCCCACCAGACGCGATCACCGGAATCCGAACACTGTTCGCCAAGGCCGCGGTGGCCTTCACATTAACCCCGCCGAGGAGTCCGTCTCCATCGACGTCGGTGAAAAGGATCGCGGCGACACCCGCGTCCTCGAACCGTTTGGCGAGCTCGACCGGTGTCATATCCGACACCTCCGCCCAGCCTTCGGTCGCCACCTTTCCGCCCCGCGCATCGGCCGCGACAACGATCTGTTTCGGAAATCTGCGGGCGGCATCCTTCACCAGCGCCGGATTTTTCAGCGCCGCGGTGCCAAGCACCACGCGGCTGATCCCGGCAGCGAGCCATTGCTCAATTGCCGCCATGTCCCGAATGCCGCCGCCCAATTGAACCGGGAGCGAAACGGCAGCGCGGATTTTCAGAATCGCCTCGCTGTTCGCCGACCGCCCCTCGAACGAGCCGTTCAGATCGACGCAATGGATCCACTGAAAACCGGCGTCGGCAAACGCCCGCGCCTGCGCGCCGGGATCATCATTGAACACCGTCGCCGTCGCCATCTCGCCACGGGTCAGGCGCACGCAGCGGCCGTCTTTGAGATCAATTGCAGGAAAAATGATCACGGCCGCCAGCCCAGGAAGTTTGCGAGAAGCTTGAGGCCGGTGGCCTGGCTCTTCTCCGGATGAAACTGCGTGCCGACCATGTTGCCTTTTCCGACCATCGCGGTGATCGCGCCGCCGTAGTCGGTGACGGCCAGCACGTCGCTCGCGCTGGCGGTGCGCATCTCATAGGAGTGCACGAAATACGCATGCGCGCCGCTCGCGATTCCGTTCAGCACCGGATGCGGCCGCAGCAGCGCCAGTTCATTCCAGCCCATGTGCGGAATCTTCAGCGACGGATCGGCCGGTGTGATCTTCACCACCTCGCCATTGATCCAGCCGAGGCCGGCGTGGTCGCCGAATTCGCGCCCCACGCTCGCCATCAACTGCATGCCGACACAGATGCCGAGAAACGGCACGCCGCGTTTCAGCACCGCATCTTTGAGCGCGTCGGCCATGCCGGGCACAGCCTGAAGACCGCGCATGCAATCGGCAAACGCGCCAACACCGGGCAGTACAATGCGCTCGGCTTTGGCGGCGACATCGGCATCTGCCGTCACGACAATCTCGTGTCCGCTCGCACTCTCTGCCGCGGCGCGTGCCAGTGCCTTCTCCGCCGAACGGAGATTGCCGGAGCCGTAATCGATCAGTGCAACCGTGCCAGTCATGGCGCGGCTTCTAGAGCAAAGAGATCATCCCTCCAAGCGCAGCCGATCAGGGACAGTTTTTGAGCGGGTAGGGTTCGACCGGTGTGAAGTTCAGTACCCATGGGCCTACTTGCACGTCCCGGAAACGCGGCAGTTGAGTAATCTGCGCGAATGTGCCGGTCCGCAGCGCGTTCTCGGTCGCACCGCAGCGTGGTTCGGTCAGAGTGCCAATCGGCTCCCAGTGACCCGGCCGGTCTTCCGTCAGCACCTGACCGACGCCGAAATTCGGACCGGTGCTGCTGGCGAAGATTACCTCGTCATGTCCATCGCCATCGAGGTCGTGCACGAACGCATCGCAGACCGTGTCGGCATTCAGCAGGCAGTTCGGCACCGCCGGTCCCCACTCCCACTTCTGTTTCAGCAGCGAGCCCGGAAGCTTCGTGCCTTTCGGATAAACGGAGATGTTCTTGGCGATCTGCGCCGTGGTCGGCGGCGCTGTCACGACGGCGGTCTGCCTGGTGAGAAGATTGCCCGCCATTTTGCGAATGTACGCACCATGCGGACCCGTGCTCAGCGCCAGTTTGGTGAGCGCGTCGAACCAGAACCGTTCGCCGCGATAGCGCAGGAAGTCGAAATCGAATTTATCGACCGGCGTGCGGCCACTCTCCAGCCGCGCCATCTGGCTGTTCACCGCGATGCGTGCGGGGTCGGCGATGGGCGAAAACAGCGACACCAGAATCGCGAGCACGACGAGTGCCATCGCGAAATTCCACATCTCAAGCCGCTTCATCCACGGACCGGGCAGGGCGGCCGCTGCCGCGTAACCAACCGCATAGCCTGCAGCGACGAGCGTGACCGCAACCGACGCCACACGATCATCGGTCCAACCGTATTGGCGCACGCGGAGCGAAATCGCGTATGCGGCCAGCGCCACGATGGGCACCAGCATCACGGCCGCCACACGCACCGCGAGTTTGAAGAACGTCGCCGGGACATGGTGTTCGTTCTCGCCGTCCTGATACGTCGCGTTGATCAGGATCACGAGCACGGCAGCTGACGCGAGAAGAAGCCCCGCAGCGGTGCGCGTATTCCACAATGGCGCAAGGCCGGTGAAGAACAGACTGAACAGAAAGCCGACGGCGAACAACGCCATCAACGGCAACAGCCAGGACAACAGTATCAGCGCAAGTGTGCGGGTGCCGCGCACCAGACCGGCCCGCATATCCGTCAAGTGCAATGCGAGCGCGGTGGTCAGCGCCGTCACTGGAATCGCAAACCACGTGTGTCCAATAATGTCTTCGAAAAAGGTGAGCCTGATAAGACCGAACAATTCCGCGCCCAGCCACAGCAACAGCCAGAACGCACCGACAAACGCGGCCGACAGCGCAAGCTGCACACCGAATTTCCAGGCCATGTCGAAGTGGGTGGGGTAGGTCGCCATGATCCGGCGATCGGCATCGCCACCTGTCACCAGCACATGCGCGATGAACAGCGCCACGCCCATGAAGAACACGAAGCCGAACGACGGCACGATCTCCTGAACAATCTCTTCGGTGCCGGTGCGGTACGCGGTGGTCCACGGCCAGTCACGCCAGATGTCGTAATAGGCGAGGGCGGCAAGGAGCACGGTTGCAGTGACAGCCCACCCGATCAGTACCGGCCGCCGGATATTGCCCACGCCCTGCGTGACAATGAGCGGCACATACAGCGCGATCATCGACAACGCGGCGAACGTACCGCCGCCGGTCGCCGGCCAGAACCGCGCGTCATAGGCGCTGTAGAGCAGATAGAGCGCAAGCCCCTGCACAAACCCAACCGCCAGGCGCGTACCGGCCAGCATGCGGGCATCGCCGCTGCTGCGTAGTTCTTCGATCATGAAAATCCCCGTCCCGCGACGCAGCCAGTCTAGCGCCGATTGCGGCCAATTCGCGCGGCCCTTTGGACAGGACTGCGATCAGGCGCCGTAGGCGACCAGGATCGCGCCGCCTGCGATCATCGCGACACCTGCCCAGTTCAGCGCACTCAGCTTCTCCCCCAGAAACGCAAAGCCGAAGATCGCCACCAGCACGACCGACAGCTTGTCGACCGGTGCCACCCGCGCCGCGTCGCCGATCTGCATCGCGTGGAAATAGCAAAGCCACGACGCCCCGGTGCCAAGGCCGGACAGGATCAAAAACAGATAGGTCCGCCCCGAAATCTCACCTGGTGCCTGCCATTGCCCTAGCAGGGTCAGAAGGCCTGCCAAGGTCACGATCACCACGATGGTGCGCACGAAGGTCGCGAAGTTCGAATTGACGTTCTCGACGCCGATCTTCGCGAAGATCGCCGTCAGTGCCGCAAACACGGCGGAGAGCGCCGCCCAGAAAAGCCAGCTGCCGGTTATCGCTTTCATGGCATCCCGCCTGCGTTCGTTGCTTGGGCAGCTAAAGTGACGGAAAGGCTTGCGGCGGTCCATGGCCGAAGCTGAAACCGGTTCGCAAATGCGCCGCTGCTAATGCTGCTGCGGTTCCTTCTTCCAGAAGAAGAGAAGATAGAAAATCCCGAGCGACAGGATCCAGATCGCGCCATTCATGAAGATGCGCGTCACCATGCCGAGCCAGCTGTCATAGAGCGCGAGATAGCGCACAGTGACGGCCGACGGATGCGGCAAGGTCTGAAGCTGTTGCAGGATGCCGACCTTCACATTCGTCTCGAACAGCATTTGGCTGAAGAACAGCCCCATCCCGACGAAGTAGGCGAGATACGCGAACACCTTGAACGGCAGCTTTGCCTGATTGAGGAAGTAATAAATCGCCACCACCATTGCGAAACTGATGGTGATCATCTGCGCGAAATAGCTCATCTGCGCATCGGTTGTGCCGCGCGAAAGGTTCAGCAGATCGAGCTCGGACATGACACCTCCATGGAACCAGAAGCATCGCCAAGCGAAATTTGATATGCAAGTCGCGGAGGGAAGGGCGATGAAGATCAGACCGGCCAGCATGGGCGACGTTGCGAACGTACTCGCGCTCTACCGCGCGGTCGCCGCGATGCCGAACAATGGCCTCGCGCGCACCCCGGACGAGATCGACCTCGACTATGTCGTATCGTTCATGCGCCACGCACTCGATACCGGCCTCATGCTGCTGGCGGTCGATAATGCCGGTGAGCTGCTCGGCTTCATCGATGCGACGCGTATCGGCCCACGCCAGTTCGCGCACGTGCTCTCGAACCTCACCGTGGCGATACATCCATCCGCGCAGGGGCAGGGCGTCGGCCGTGCGCTGTTCGCCGGATTGTTCGACGCTGCACTAGGCCTCACGCCGAAGGTCACGCGCTTCGAACTGATGGTGCGGGAGGGCAATGCGGGCGCCATTCGCCTCTACGAGCGGCTCGGTTTCCGGATCGAGGGCCGCTACGAAGGCCGGGTCCGTCTGCCCGACGGAACCATCGAAGCCGATATCGCGATGGGCAGGCTGCTCTGACCTCGCCCTTGCGTTTCGCCGCGCAAGTTTCTACGAAGCGCTCCTCGGCAACCCATGGAGAGAGAAATGGAAATCGCAAAGCACCTCGCTTCGCTTCGTCCATTCCTTTCGGGATCTCTCCATGCCGGCTTTGCTCACACTCGACTCGATAACCCTCACCACACCTGACAACCGCCCGCTGTTCAGCGGCCTGACGCTTGCCTTCGGACGCGAGCGGACGGGCGTCGTTGGCCGCAACGGTTCGGGCAAATCCACTCTGTTGCGCCTCATCGCGGGCGAACTCGAACCCGCGGCGGGCACAGTGCAGCGCGGCGGCCGCATCGGCATGCTCGCGCAAGCGCAGGCCGATGACCTGATGGTCGCCGAGGCGCTCGGCGTTGCCGACGCGCTTGTGCGGCTGGAGCGTCTCGAAAACGGCACCGGCTCGGCCTATGATGCCGCCGAAGCCGATTGGACTCTGGAGGCACGTCTCGAGGAGGCACTCGCCGAAACAGGGTTGCGCGATATGGCCCGCGATCGTGCTCTCGCCTCACTCAGCGGCGGCGAACGCACCCGTGTGGCGCTGGCACGTCTGCTGCTGGAAGCGCCCGATCTGCTGCTACTCGACGAGCCGACCAACAATCTCGACGCCGATGGCCGCGCCGCTGTCATGCATCTGATGGAGACGTGGCAGGGCGGCATCATCGTCGCGAGCCATGACCGCGCATTGCTGGGACATGTTGAGCGCATCGTCGAACTGACGCCGGTCGGCGTCACCGTGTTCGGCGGTGATTGGTCAGAGTTTGTAGAAGTGCGCGATGCCGTCCGCGAACGCGCGGTCAGCGATCTCGATAAAGCCTCCGATGCGTTACGCGCCACTGAGCGCGCGGTGCAGCAGGCGAAGGAGCGCAAGGCTCGCAGCGACAAGGAAGGCCGCGCCAAGCGTGCGCATCGCGACGCGCCCAAGATGCTGTTCGACTACAAACAGGATCGTGCGGAGAACAGCGGCGCCCGCGCCAGCCGGCTCGCCGAACGCCAGATCGGCGAACGCAGCGATGCGCTGGCCGAAGCACGCGCCCGCGTGGAAATCCTCACCCCGCTCGCCATCGATCTGCCGAAAACAAACCTGCATGGCGGCCGTGAACTTGTCGCGCTCCACGACGTGTTGATGGCGCACGGTGCGCGCCGTCTGTTCGGCCCGCTGTCGTTGGAGATTCGCGGCCCCGAACGCATCGCTGTCGCCGGCGCGAACGGTTCCGGCAAGACTACGCTACTGCGTCTGATCACGGGCGGATTGCAGCCGACCAGCGGCGAGGTTCGCCGCGTAACGGATCGCATCGCAATGCTGGACCAGCACGTTGCGTTGCTCGATCCGGACATGAGCATCCTCGACAACATGCGCCGCCTGAACCCTGATTTGAACGATCACACTGCGCACGCGGTGCTGGCGCGTTTTGCGTTCCGCAACACAGCGGCGCTTCAGAGTGCGGGCACCCTCAGCGGCGGCGAACGCCTGCGCGCTGGCCTCGCTTGCGTGTTCGCAAGACCGGAGCCACCGCTGCTCCTAGTCCTGGACGAACCCACCAACCACCTCGACCTCGCCGCCATCGAAGTGCTGGAGGCATCGCTCTCAGACTTCGATGGTGCGTTGGTCGTCGTAAGCCACGATCGCGCCTTTCTCGACGCTATCGGACTCACTCGCGCGATCGAGCTTTAGGTGGATCGGCTACTTGTTTTGCAAGTATCCCGAGATGTCGATCTCGACGGAGCCGCCGTTCAGGAGCGTAGTCACTTCCGCGGCGATGCAGTTCGGGGCTTTGTTCGTTAGGACGAGGCCGGACGGGTACGGAATGATAAGCGTTGCCTTGGCGGGCACATAGACAGTCATTCGCGGTGTTGTTCCCCCCACGACCGAGCCGCTGGTGCAGGTTGCGCCGGTCCCGCTGAAGATGGGCGCAAAGATGAACACCTGCTGCGGGCTGGCGTCGAAATTGGTGAGCGTCATGTTCGTGATGACGACGGTCGCACCTTTGTCCGCGCCACCGACGAGCTTTATGGCATTGAGCACCGACGCACTGGCATTGAAGGGCTTTTCTGGTGCTGCCGGCGGCGTGGGCAACCCCGTATCGGCGCGCGCTACGCCCACCAGCATTCCAGCGGCAACGGCGGATTGAATCAGTTTGCTTGCAAACTTGCTCATGAACACATCCCTCCTCAAGGTGAGGCGAAACCATCGAAGGAAGCTGGCGACATCGCAAATGGAAAGGACATGCGCCCAGCGGCTCATGTGCGCCCGGTCACAAGCGTGGATCGTTTTGAGGCAGGCTAAAATTAAACTCCGTCCATCTTTAGCGCCGCAACAGACAACAGGACGCTTCGATGACGGCGTTACTTAATCCGCGTCCATCTT
>DATAHD010000447.1:0-5590 GCA_036263395.1 Rhizomicrobium sp.
AAGGCGACGCGGATCGGCAAGTCGTATCGCATCACGCGCGACGCGCTGGAGGACTTCACCGGCGAGTCGGCGGTGCCGGCGGCACGGCGTGCGCGGCACATCGAAGTGTCGACGGTGGTGACCATCGATGCGGCAAGCCGCGAGCTGCACGACCGGCTGGTGACAGCGCTGACGTCGTCAGTGAACGGCCGGGCACACACGACGCCGGTGCGGATCGATGCGGCGTATGACGAGGCGCGGGCGCGGCTGAAGATCATCGTGTCCGCGGATGCGGACGTGACGACGGCGCTGCTGGGGCTGGTGTCGCTGATCGCGGGAGACCGGCCATGAGCAATGCGATCGTGATGTTGGGTGATGTGCGCGTGTTCGTCGTTTCGGGCGACGGCGCGCTGCTGCAGAGCGAACGCGCGGCGACGGATCTGATCGGCGATTCCTATTCGGCCGGCGGTGCGGAGATGATCGCGTTGCCGGTGGCGCGGCTGGGCGAGGCGTTCTTCACGCTGAAGACGCGCATTGCGGGGCTGATGCTGCAGAAGTTCATGAACTATGGGTTTCGCGTCGCGATCGTTGGCGACATCGCTGCTTATGTGGCGGCGAGCGATGCGCTCAGGGATTTTGTGCGTGAGAGCAATCGCGGGCGGCATGTTTGGTTTGTGCGCGATCTCGATGAGTTGGGCGCGCGGCTCGCAGGGTAGCGCTCTTTCCATCAACCCAACGACTGTCATCCCCGGCCGAGTACTGCGTACCAGTGCGAGAGGAAGGGGACCCAACTGGCATGCAAAAGGACGGTGTTGCGGTTGGTGGCACTGTCTCCTTTGACAAACAGTTGGGTCCCCTTCCCCTCGCTTCGCTCGGCCGGGGATGACAGCCGCGTGGGTGGAGAGTGTTGACTCTCGCTTCCACACGCTTTAATTCACCAATCAGTTAAATAACCAACTGGCTCAATACGGATGCAAGCCGATCCCCTCAGTGCGAAGTTTGCGGCGCTGGCCGATCCCACGCGGCGGGCGATTTTGGCTCGGCTGGCGTTGGGGGAGACGACTGTTGGCGAGCTTTCCGAACCGTTCGATATGTCGGGGCCGGCGATCTCCAAGCACCTCAAGGTTCTGGAGAAGGCCGGGCTGATCACGCGCGGGCGGGAGGCGCAGTGGCGGCCGTGCCGGCTCGAGCCGCTGGCGCTGAAGACGGTCGATGACTGGCTGGAGGAATACCGGCGGCTTTGGGAAGAGCGGTTCGACCGGCTCGAGGATTACCTCAAACAGATTCAGGCGAAGGGTAAGACGGAGAAGAAGAATGCCGGTGGTGACAAAGACAAATAAGGAAGTGGCGGTCGCTGTGGCGGCGCCGGGCGAGCCGACGATCGAGGTGACGCGCATCATCGATGCGCCGCGCGATCTGGTGTGGGCGGCGTTCACCGATCCGGTGCATGCGGGACGGTGGTGGGGACCGAACGGTTTCACCACGACGACGAAGCGCATGGAGGTGCGTGCCGGCGGGGTGTGGGAATTCACGATGCATGGGCCCGACGGGCGGGACTGGCCGAACAAGATCACCTATCGCGAGGTCGTGACGCCGGAGCGGCTTGTCTATGTCCATGGCGATGACGGCGAGGATGCGCTGTTCAACACAGTCGTGACGTTCAGCGCGGATGGTGAGCGCACACGCGTGCACATGATCGCGACATTCGCGAGCGTGGAAGAGCGCGACAGGCAGGCGGCGGAAGTCGGTGCTGTTGAGGGCGCGGCGCAGCATCTCGACAACATGGCGGCGTATATCGACGCGAACCGCGAGGCGCTGGCATGAGTGCGTCGCTCGACAATCGCGTCGTCACCATCGTGCGCACGTTCGAGGCGCCGCGCGAACTGGTGTTCCGGATGTGGACGGAGCCGACGCACTTCGCGGCGTGGTGGGGGCCGGCGCACAATCGCAACTCGGCGTGTTCGCTCGATCCGCGGCCCGGTGGGCAAATCCGCATCCAGATGACGGGGCAGGATTACGACAATGCGATGGGCGGTGCGTTCGTCGAGGTCGATCCGCCGAAGCGGCTGGTCTATATCGCGCGCGGCGTGCCGGACGAGGTGGGCCGCTGGCAGGTAGAGAACCACAACACGGTGACGTTCGAGGAAACCGATGGCGTTACGACGATGACGCTGCACTGTGTGGTGACGCATATCGCGCCGGAGATCGAAGAGGCGCTGGACTTCATGGGCCAGGGCATGAGCGAGAGCTTCGACAAGATGGCAGCGGTTTTGGCGGCGGCGCGAGGGTAAAGGTTTTAACGCGGAGGTCGCGGAGGATAGGCGCGGGGGACGCGGGGGAGACTGCGTACGCGGGTGCAGGGTACCGAACTTCGGATTGGCTGGCGCGCTTCGCGCGCCAATAGAACCTCAGCGTCCTCTGCGCCTGTCCTCTGCGGCCCCTGCGTTAAATCTTTTCGCGGGCGGTTGTCGGAAAGCGATGCGTTGGATCGTCGTACCGGCAGAGATTGGAAAACGGGAGATCACTATGAAGACCATTCAATTTATCGCGGGCGCCGCCCTCGCCTTTGCGCTGACCGTGCCGCAGGCGTTTGGTGCTGATGCGCCGCCGCCGGGGTTTGTGATCCCGAAAGGCTCGCTGGACGCGACCAAGGCGATTGCCGGCAACTATGTGCTCGACCCCAACCATGTCGGCGTTGTGGCGCGGGTTTCGCACCTGGGCTTTTCGATGAGTGTGTTCCGCTTCGGCACCGTGTCGGCGAAGCTGCTGTGGAACCCGGCGGACGTTGCGAAGTCGACCTTGTCGGCGACGGTGGAGACGAAGTCGCTGGAGACCAACGTGCCGGGCTTTGCCGATGAGCTGACCGGGCCAGGCTTCCTGGATGCAGAGAAATATCCGACGGCGACGTTCGTTTCGACCGCGTTCAAGCAGACCGACGCGACGCACGGCACGGTGGCCGGGACGTTCACGTTGCGCGGCAAGAGTGCGCCGGTGACGTTTGCGGTGACGTTGGTCGGTGCCGGACCGGGCTTTGCCGGCAGTATGGAGATGGGCCACGTGATCGGCATGCATGCCGAGACGAGCATCAACCCGCAGGACTTCGGGTTGCCGGCGATGTTCGACACGCCGATCCTGTTGTCGGTGGATACGGAGTTCGACCGGAAGAAGGCGGATAATCCATAAGCCTTCCCAAACCCTACGGTCGTCATGGCCGGTCGGGTCGGAGCGAAGCGGAGACCGTACCGGCCATGACGACCCTTTGAATGGAGAATGAAGTGCTCAAGCTCTACTATCACCCGCTGTCGTCGTTCTGCTGGAAGGCGCTGATTGCGTTGTATGAGAACGACACGCCGCACGAGAAGGTGCTGGTGGATTTTGGCGATGCGCAGTCGCGCGATGCGTTTTATGCGATCTGGCCGGTGGGGAAGTTTCCGGTGATTGTCGATACCGCGCGCAATCACATGGTGCCGGAGTCGAGCATCATCATCGAATATCTGGCGCAGCATTATCCGGGGCCGTCGAAGCTGGTGCCGGACGATGCCGATGCGGCGCGGCAGGTGCGGATGCGTGACCGGTTCTTCGACAACTACATCCATCTGCACATGCAGAAGGTGACGGGCGACCGGCTGCGGCCCGCGGATGCGAAAGACCCGGCCGGTGTGGCGCAGGCGCGGGCGGATATCCGCAAAGCATACGCGATCGTCGAAGAAGAGATCGGCGACGGCTGGGCGATGGGCGATACCTACACGATGGCGGACATCGCGGCATCGCCGGCGCTTTACTATGGCGACAAGGTTGAGCCGCTGGGCGCCGCGTTTCCGAAGACGGCGGCGTATCTGGAGCGCCTGAAAGCGCGGCCGTCGTTCGCCCGCACGCTGAAAGAAGCGGAGCCATACTTCGCGATGTTCCCGCAGGACTAATCGCGATGAGCGTGAAGCATGGAAGTGGGTTCGACTTCGCTCTCTGGACGAGCCGGCGGAAAACCCGGGAAATGACGCCGATTACATAATCCTACAGGGCATTGACGATTGTACGGCCAGCCCCCTAATAACGGCGGAAACATCAGGGGAAATCGATGCTGAAACTGGACGGCAAAGTCATCAGTCCGCGCGACGTTGTTCTTCTGGAATCCACCGGCAACGGGCGGACAAAGATCTCGTTGCTGGGCGGTTTCGTCATCGAAGTGAATGAGGACCTCGACGAGGTTCACCGCGTAGTCGAGCTGGAGCGCGAAGCCGGCCGCGAGCGTCAGCAGGAGCGCGCCAAAGCGTTGCGACTGATGGGCAAGAAGCCGAAGCCCGCCCCTGCGCCAGAGCCCGAAAGCCAGGACTGATTTTCCGACGCACGCGCCCCGATCAAAAATGTTCGTTGATGGGGCGTAGCGTCTGCTTAGGGTCTGACCGCAGCCAGGGTCTGGGGCGGTTGCATGACCTTTCTCTACAGCATTCCCGCATTCGTGCTGCTGCTCGGCAGCATCGCCTTCGCCGTGACATTGGCGGGGCTGGGGCAGACGTTCGTGCACCGGCGGTTTCGCCGCTCCGACTTCCTCGCGCATAACGAGGTCGGCGGCATCATCATCGCGGTATGCGGCACGCTGTATGCCGTCGTGCTCGGCTTTCTGACGGTTGTCGTGTGGCAGCATGTGGTCGATGCGCGACAGCTGGTCGTGCAGGAGTCCAATGCCGATATCGATGCGTGGCATTCGGCGGTGGGACTACCGGCGGGCGTGCGCACGCATATCCGTAACGACATCATCCATTACGCGCAGATCATGGTGGCGCGGGAGTGGCCGGCGATGCGGCGCGGCGCCTATGACGAAGGCGCGGCGATGGTGGGGATGGATGCCATCGACACCGCAGGCGCCTTTCAACCGGCGAACGCTCGCGAGTCCAATGCGCAGGCGCAGCTGATGCAGCTGCTGACCGCGATGCACGACGCGCGGCAGCAGCGCATCGCAACGAACGGCGACGGCGTGCCGTGGTTCGAATGGGTGGTGTTGTTGCTCGGGGCGTTCTGCATCGTGAGCTTCTGCTGGCTGTTCGGGGTTTCGAACGGGCGGGTGCAGCTGGTGATGACGTCGGCGGTGGTGACGATCACAGTGTCGATCCTGGTGCTGCTGTTCGAGCTGCAATATCCGTTTCGCAGCGACATCGGCATTCAGCCGGTCGCGTGGGTCAACGCCGTGGCGCACATCCACGAGATGCAGGCCGGCGAGATGGCCGATATGAAGATGTAGGTTTCTTCATCCTTCTCTCCCCCTTACCAACCGTCATCGCCCGCGTCATTGCGGGCGACCCATTTTTCGCTGGATCGAAATTGATCACCCGGATCGCGCGAGAAGCGCGACCGGGTGATGACGTGTTTTGGAAGTACAACAACCAGTTGATTTTTTGTCAGTTGAGGGGTCTGCTGGGCGGATGGCGCGGGTGGATACCGGGCTGGTTGGGGAGACTGTGCGGGACATTCGGCAGCAAAGTCGCGTCGCGGGGTTGGCGGCGTGAGCGATCAGGCCATCGCGGCGGCTGCGGAGCCGGTGCGCGACGATCCGTTCGAGCTGCGCATCGCGATCGTGTGCGTGATGCTCGGCATGTTCATGCAGATGCTGGACTCG
>DATAHD010000448.1:0-3964 GCA_036263395.1 Rhizomicrobium sp.
CGGTCCGCACACGCCACCGGCCACACGGCGCACACGCCCTGAAATCCCGACGCGTCCTCCGCCGCACACGGCTGCTCTCCCACACGCGCCGCCATCAAGCGCGCCACCAGATTGCGCGGCAGGAACGGCGCATCGCACGGAAACGTCGCGAGCCACGCTGCGTCCACATCGCGCGCCCACAAAAGCCCACCGACAATTCCCGCCAGCGGCCCCGCGCCCTGCTCGAACGGATCGGTTACCAGATCGAACCGCGCGCCATACCGCGCCCGATAAACCTCTTCCTCCGTATACGGAACATTGAGCGCTAGCAGCTCCACCTGCGGCGCCGCCCGCCCGATCACCGCATCGATCAAAACACCTTCGCCGAACGGCAGAAGAGGCTTGCCGCCCCCGATCCGGCTGCCCTTCCCGCCCGCCAAAATCACGCCCGCAACGCGCATCGGCCCATCGGCCTCCCAAAAGCCAAGTCAGATCAGCGGCTTACGCCTCGAGAAAAATAATGAACAATTCCATTAATATTTATCTTGCCCATACCTATAAGTTCTACTATAGTTCTCAATTGAAAGGAAATTAGCACCATGATGTAGGTATGCCGCGACACACATACAGGAGCCGGAGCGCGGTCGCGCGCATCTCCGCAAAGGGTGAGAGGACCAACTGGCCGACAACCAGCCTCGCCGCCCGATGCCAGGACCGAGGTGAGGTGAAAGTGCCGATGGGTAGGGCCGGATATGGCTTGCGATACCGGCCTGCGCAGTAGCTCAAATCTCGAACGGGGTTCGCATTCATCTGCAGAACCCCGTTCTTGTATGAGCCCTAAAGCAGCCCACGCGCCGCAAGCGACTTCATCAGCGCCCGCGTGCCGAATTCCCACGGCGGTGCCTGATCGGAAGTCGTCACCGTGTTGATAAGCGCGCCCAGCTTCGGCGACGACACGCGCACCACGTCGCCTTCCTTGTGCGTGAAGCCCTCGCCCGCTTTGCCGCGATCCTTCGTCGGCACAAACATCGTCCCCAGGAACAGCATGAAACCGTCCGGGTACTGATGTTCTTTGCCAATGGTGGTGGCGACGAGATCGGCCGGGTCGCGGCTGATCTGGCGCATCGAGTTGGTGCCCTCGACGGTGAACTGATCCTCGCCCTGCACATGCACCGCCACATCCGCCCCACGCACATCATCCAGGGAGAACGTCTCATCGAACAACCGAACGAATGGCCCGATCGAACACGACGCGTTGTTGTCCTTCGCCTTCGACAGCAGCAGCGCGCTGCGCCCCTCGAAGTCGCGCAGGTTCACATCGTTGCCCAGCGATGCACCGACGATCTCGCCCCGCGCATTCACCGCCAGCACGACCTCCGGCTCCGGATTGTTCCAGTGCGATTTCGGATGCAGCCCGATCAGCGCGCCACATCCGACGGCCGACATCGGCTGCGCCTTGGTGAACACTTCCGCATCCGGTCCGATGCCGACTTCGAGATACTGCGACCACAACCCGTCGCGGATCAGCACCTCTTTCGCCTGCATCGCTTCCGGCGATCCCGGCTTGAGCCCGCGCAGCGATCCCCCGAACGCTTTCGACAACTCGCCGCGCAGGCGCAGCGATGCCGCCGCATCGCCCTTCGCCCGCTCTTCGATCACGCGCTCGACCAGGCTGTCGGCGAACGTCACACCCGCCGCCTTTACGGCTTGCAGATCGCACGGCGCCAGCAACGTGCCGGCCTTCAGCGCGTCATCGAGGGTGCAAAGCTTCTCGCCCTTATGCGCCCGCACTTTCTTGGCCGCATCCGGCATATCGAACAGATCGGCCAACGTCGCAGCCAGGCCCGACAGATCGTAAAGCCCATCGGCGCGCAGCACGACGGTGCGCGGCCCCGCCTGCGCGCCGCTCACCCACACGCGGCCAACCAATGTGCCGGCGGTACCATCCACCGGAAGGATTTCGTTCGATGAGAGCGTCATTCCCACACATCGCCCGGTGGAACGATGCCCTTCTTCAAAATCAGATTGGCCCAGATGCGCTGCTCGCCCGTCGCGATGATCGCGTAGGCGTCCTTCGCGCGCTCGTAGAAAGCAAAACGCTCGATCGGCTCGATGCTGCCCTTGTATCCCGCATCGCGCAGGATGCCGGCGAACTCCCCGATGATCGGCGGCACTTCGTCCGGCTTGTCGGTCACCGCCATGCGGAACGCGGCATTCGGCACGAAGTCGTCGATCGGCATGATCGCGGCAATCGCCTTGGCCAGCCGCGTTGCGGAGAGACCGTCGGCCCGCACCAGCCGCTCGGCATGCGAGTCGGCGGGGAAATTGGAATCGGCAATGACGATCTCGTCGCCATGCCCCATCGCGCGGAGGATCGCGAGCAATTCTGGCCCCAGCGCCGGATCGATGCCTTTGAGCATGGCGCGCCGTTCAGCCGTGCGCCGCTTCGATCTCGGGCAGCTTCTTCTCGATGGCGCGGCCGACCGCCGACAGATGCGCGCGCATCGCCGACGCGGCGTACTCGCTGTCCGCCGACCGAATGGCATCGACCAATGCGCGGTGCTCTGCCAGCGTCTGCTCCGGCCGCCCTTCTTCCGGCAACGCCAGACGGCGCACACGGTCGAGCGGGGCGCGCGCAGCGTCGAGCAGCTTCAGCGACCGCGGCTTCTCGATCGCACCGAAGATCATCGCGTGCAGCGCTTCGTCGAGATCGTAAAACTGCTCCAGATTGCCGGCTGCCAGCGCCTTTGCCTGTGCGGAGATGTTGCCATCCAGCTCACGCACCACATCGGCATCGGCGCGCAACGCCAGCTGGCGCATCGCCTCCGTTTCCAGGGCGGTACGAATGAAGAGCGCCTCACGCACATCGATGCTGCGGATCGCCGCGACAAAGCTGCCGTGCTGTGGAAACACATCGACCAGGCCTTCTTCGGCCAGCCGCGTGATCGCATCGCTCACCGGTGCCCGGGATACCCCTAGCTCCAGTGCGATTTCCTCCTTCCGCAGGGGCGCGCCCGGCGGTAGAGTGAGTTCCCTGATGCGGCGCCGGAGAACTCCGTAGACGCGCTCAGTCTTCGACAGATCCCGGTCGTCTGCTGGCAGAAGCTGGCTCATTGATATGTTAGGTACTCAAATGACGCGCCGAAATACTAGTAATTTTCTTGCTGCGCGTCCATAGTAGCATGTCAATTTGAGGATTCCTCTTGTCGGACAGCCTTACCGCGCTGGAAGCCGAAAGCGTTCGTTTGCATCCCAGCGATAATGTCGTTGTGGCGCCCGCGCGTATCCCGAAGGGCGCGCGTCTGGCGCGTGAAAACGTGACCGCCATCGACAGCATCCCCATGGGCCACAAGATCGCGGCCCGCCGCATCGCCGCGGGCGAAATCGTGCGCAAATACGGTCAGGTGATCGGCGTCGCCAGCACCGACATTCCCGCCGGCACGCACGTCCACGTCCACAACCTCGCCCTCTCCGATCAACGCGAGCAGGTTCAGCATGACGCGCGCTGGTCGCGCACCGAACCGGCACGCACCTTCGATGGCTATCGCCGCAAGGATGGCCGCGCCGGTGTCCGCAACTATGTCGGCATCCTCACCAGCGTGAACTGCTCCGCGACGGTCGCGCGCCACATCGCCGAAGCGGCAGAGAAGTCCGGCCTGCTCGATGGCCTCGAGAACGTCGACGGCATTGTCCCCATCACCCACACCAGCGGTTGCGGCATGGCCGGCAGCGGTGAGGGTTTCGATATCCTCCGCCGCACGCTGTGGGGCACCGCCGCGAACGCGAACTTCGGTGCGATCCTGCTCGTCGGCCTCGGCTGCGAAGTGCTGCAGGTCGATCGCCTGAGCGAAACCTACGGACTCACCGATGGCCGCGACTTCCACTCCTTCACCATCCAGGACAGCGGCGGCACCAAGCGCGCCATTGCCGAAGGACTGGATCACCTCAAAGCCATCCTTCCTGAACTGAACAAAGCGCGGCGCAC